>JAFZQR010000057.1 GCA_017620295.1 Bacteroidaceae bacterium | reverse complement strand
TTCATGTCTTTGTTCGCTCTTTGGCGCATCTTTTCCTTTTATCCTCAGTCACAGAGCCCGCTCTGCTCCTTCGGAGAAATGAAAAATCTGCATCCAAATAGCTGAACAAATACATAAAACTAATTGTGAACACCTACTTAAGTGTTTGTTCTTGCAAATATACATCTATTTCTTTTCACGATGCGCAGCACAAGCATAAAAACAACATCACTCTCTGCATTTTGTGCAAAGAGTGATGTCGGTATTATTGGTGAAAAAGCCGGGCCTATACAATTCCTTGAGCCATCATAGCTTTGGCAACCTTCATGAAGCCTGCAACATTAGCACCCTTCACGTAGTTGACATAGCCGTCGGCCTCTGTACCGTACTTGACGCAGTTCTCGTGGATGTTCTCCATGATCCAGAGCAGCTTGGCATCTACCTCCTCGGAACTCCAGCTCAGACGCTCAGAGTTCTGAGACATCTCCAGACCGCTGACTGATACACCACCGGCGTTGCTGGCCTTACCAGGTGAGTAGAGTATCTTAGCCTCCTGGAACACACGGATGGCACCTGGTGTGCTAGGCATGTTGGCACCCTCGGCAACGGCAATGACACCGTTGGCAACAAGAGCCTTGGCCTGCTCCTCGTTGAGCTCATTCTGTGTAGCGCATGGGAGGGCGATGTCGGCCTTCTCAAACCAAGGCTTTGCACCATCGCCAACATACTTGGCTGTTGGGTACTCTTCAACATACTCCTTGATACGTCCACGGTAAACGTTCTTCAGCTCCATGATATAGTCGAGCTTCTTGCGGTCGATGCCGTCTGGATCGTAGATATAACCGTCGGAGTCGCTCATGGTCATAACCTTGCCACCGAGCTGTAGAACCTTCTCAGCAGCATACTGTGCCACGTTGCCGGCGCCAGAGATGAGCACCTTCTTACCCTCGATTGACTCGCCCTTAGTCTTGAGCATAGCGCGGAGGAAATATACTGTACCGTAACCGGTAGCCTCAGGACGGATGAGAGAGCCGCCGAACTCAAGACCCTTGCCGGTGAGTACGCCGCTGAACTCGCGGGTGAGCTTCTTGTACATGCCAAACATGTAGCCAACCTCACGACCGCCTACACCTATGTCACCTGCTGGAACGTCGGTGTCAGGACCGATATGACGTGTGAGCTCAAGCATGAAGGCCTGGCAGAAACGCATAACCTCGGCATTGCTCTTGCCGCGGGGGCTGAAGTCGGAACCGCCCTTGCCACCACCCATAGGCAGTGTGGTGAGTGAGTTCTTGAAAGTCTGCTCGAAAGCAAGGAACTTCAGGATGCCAAGGTTCACACTCTTGTGGAAACGGATACCACCTTTGTACGGGCCAATAGCATTGTTGTGCTGGATGCGGTAACCCATGTTGGTCTGAATCTGACCCTTGTCGTCCATCCAGGTCACACGGAACTGATAAACGCGATCGGGGATGCAGAGACGCTCGATAAGGTTCACCTTATCAAACTCTGGGTGCTTGTTGTACTCCTCTTCAATTGTGCCGAGTACTTCTTCTACTGCCTGATGGTATTCAGGCTCACCGGGGAAGCGACGCTTGAGGTCGTCCAAAACTTTCTTTGCGTCCATTGAAATGTGTTGTTGTGTTGGTTGTGAAATAAAAAGTTGATGATTTATAGCACAAAGGTAAGGCAATTCGTTGCCAAAAACACAACATTTGAGCAAAAAGTTAAGCAAAAAGACGAAAATACTTGCGATTTGTCAATTTGGAGCGAATATTAGCTGACCATTTGAGCCAATATGCAGCGTTCTTTTGGCGGGACTGGTGAAGGCTGTGCCATCGGAGTACAATGCAGGCTGGCTCTCATTGCCGCATCTGTCCATTGCCGTCACAGCAAAATGGAGTCCATTCATGTAGGCAATGGTGGGGTTGAATGTGAATGATGTTGTGGGGACTCCAACGGCTACAAGGTTCTCGGCCTTGGAGATGTCCACAGGTAATTCTGGCGATGCATAGATATTGTAGCGCACACCGCCTTGGCTGTCGTCGGTGGCAGGCTGCCATGACAGCACTGCATTGTTATGTGCAGAGATCCTCACCGTGAGCTGCTGCGGTGTTGAAGGTGCGATGCTGTCCAGCCATGTGCAGGCGGGTGGCAATGCTGGAAAGGCATAGAAGTTGCGTTGGAGATAGGAATAGAGTCCTTTCACATTGGAGGTCAGGAACTGGGAGCGGAAGTAGCACTGTCCACCCAGCTGCTCCGAGCGGATGTGGTGCAGTTGACGCACTACACTTCCCAATGGCCAGTTCTTTTCGGCAGGGTGAAGGAAGTATATGCCCAGCCCTGGGGCTATGATGCGTCCGTAGGTGTGTTCGGCCCAGTCGGCTGCAAATGGGTAGAAGTGGTTGCCGTCGAAGTACATCATAGGGAACAGCATGTCGTGGATGCCGTCGCGGAGCCAGCCTTGTGCGTCCTGATGGACGGCATCGCGGGCGTTCCAGCCTCTGGCACTGAACCGGCTCACATCGGCATACTTGCCAATAGGCGAGCTGCTCACCTTGACCCACGGTTTCAAGGTCTTGACATCATTGTGGATGCGACGCACGATACGGGTTATGTTGTCGCTGCGCCATGCCGCCTTCTGCCGCCCACCGCCATAGCGCTGATAGGTCTTGGCATCGGGGAAGGCGGCTGCGTTCTCTGGATAGCGTATATAGTCGAAGTGTATGCCATCAACGTCATATCGGCTTACAATCTCGTGGCAGATGGCCACTAGGTAGTCGGCAGTGCCTGGCAGTCCTGGGTCGAGGTAGTACTGTCCGTTGTGCTTGTGCAGCAGTTCAGGGTGGGTCTTCATCAGGCTCTTCTTTCCCATCTTGCCAGCCTGTTCCACTTTGAATGCAGGTATGGTCACCACCCATGCATGAAGCTCCATGCCTCTGTTGTGGGCTTGCTCTATGGCATACTGAAGCGGGTCATATCCAGGGTCGAGACCGTATTGTCCGGTTAGAGCCACGTCCCACGGTTCAATGGCAGAGGGATAGATGACGCTTCCGCGTACTCGTGTCTGCAGCAGCACAGTGTTGATGCCTACGTCTTTGAGCTGGTCGAGTGTTTCGCATAGCTCGCGCTTCTGCCGCTCGCGTGTGGTGGCACTGGTGGCTTTGGTCTTTGGCCAGTCGAGCCCGTTCAAGGTTGTCAGCCACACAGCCCGCATCTCCCGCTTCGGGGCATCGGCGTGTATTGGCATAGCTATTTGAGCTGTGGCGACGATACATGACAATAAGACTGCGCAAAGGATTACAGACCGACGTATATATATAATATGGTATATATAATTCATAATGGACAATGGACAGTGGACAATGGGCAATTCGTCATTCATTCAAGAAGCCCTGATTACGGAGGGCTGATAGGACGGACTCGCTGCATGCCTCGTTGGCATCACGTGTGTAGCGGATGTCGGTGAACACTTGTGCCAGTGTTTCCTTGTTGTTTATCTCCACGAAATGACGGTTCTCAGGCAACTGCTCCTTTTGGACATAGAAGCGGTCGATGTCATCGGGTGTAGGTTCATGATAGACCTCGTCGTGCATGAAGCTGTCCAAGGGCAGACGGTCGGACAGAGGTGGCTGTTCATCTGGCCATCCAACTGTTAGTGTCGCTACAGGGAATACAAGCCTTGGAAGCTGTAAGGCATCGATGATAGCCTGCGGGTTGTAGATCGTGGTGCCAAGATAGCAGATGCCCAGTCCTTCATTCTCAGCCAGGTTACAGAAAGTCTGAGTGAAGAGCAGTGCATCGGTGGCAGCATTCAGAAAACTGAGCATGTTGTCGTAGCCTGGCACAGCCTTGCGGCATTCAGCCCAGCGTGAAGTGCGGTGGAAATCGGCACAGATGGTGAGTACCACAGGTGCCTCGGTCACCATTGGTTGGTTGAAGTGGGCGGGAGCCAGTGCGGCCTTGCCCTCAGCAGAACGTGTCACAACGACGCTGTAGAGTTGCAGATTGCCCATTGTCTGGGTACGGGCAGCGAGGGCGAGCAGTCCGTTGAGCAGATTGGAGTCTATGTCGCGCTGTGCGTATTTGCGTATGGTGCGGCGGTTGAGAATGCTTGTATTCATTAAAGTATTTAGATTTGATTGATGGTGCGAAAGTACAAAAATACTGGAAATGTGCATCATCATAGGATAATTATTTATACTTTTGCCATCAGTAATCATCCTAAAACCTGTGTAATAATGATACGGTACACTCTACTCACACTGTTGTTCCTGCTCCTTCCCTGCCTCTCTTTTGCACAGGAAGAAGCAGCTGCGGAGGCTCCTCAGCACATGCTTTTTGAGGGCCTCGAGATGAAAGGCGATATCTATGACTTTGCCGACTCCTTGCGCCATCGTGGCTATTCGCTGGAAAAACGCATGGGCAACCAGCAGTATTTCCTGTTCAAGGGGCTTGTGGCCGGACGCTCATGCTATTTCCAGGTGAGCTACACCAAGAAATCACGCACAGTGTGGCGCATTGTAGCTCAAGTGAGCCACGCAGAGATTGTAAGTTTTGTGGACTCCGTCTCGGTACGCTACGGCGAGGTGTTTGACAACAATGAGCGTGGCTACCAATGGATGTCACCGGCTGGTTCGGCAATGTTCATGACACCGGAGCAAGGCGACCCGTCGCTCATCATCGTTGATGCCGACGGCTACTTGAGATACAAGGATGAGGATGTGATGAGCCAGCGCCAGAGGTGAGGCTAATACAGGAAACCAAACAGCCAGAGCGGTATGACGTTGCGGCGACCTAGGTTGATGTCGTTGACGGCGTATGTGATGGGTTGGTTGCTGCGACGCGGTTCCGTCTGGGTGATCTTGAAACGTTGGCCGTCAACAATGAATGTCGATTGGCGGTCGCCCATGCGTACATCGTGATAGGCCCACAGCGCATTCTGGAAGAATGTCTCGGCTATATCACTGTCCTCCATCTGTGAAGGATAGATGGTGTACATGAGGTTGGAGTTGTGCATCATTATCTTTGCCGGCTTCTTCGGGAAAGACTCTCCAGGACGGTAGATGAGGTTGATCAGGCGTGCGTCGGAGAGATACTTGATGTAGTTAATGACGGTTGCGCGGCTTGTCTCTATGTCTAAGGCAAGCTGGCTTACGTTGGGCGATGATGGTCGGTCTATAGCTAGCAGATAGAGTAGTTTCTTCAGTTTGGACAGATACTTCAGCTCTATTTGCTTAATGAGCAGTATATCCACTTCTATCATCATGTTCATGGTCTTGAGCAGGTTCTCGGAGAAGTTGCGATGCTCGAGGAAGAATGGGTAGAAGCCGTGGTGGAGATATGCAGGGAAGAACGTGAGAGGGCTTACCTGCTCGAGAATGGTCCTGGCAATGTGCTCGTGGTTGTTGATTATGTCGCTGAGCCGGTAGGACGGTAGGTTGAGTCCTGTCTTGAGGTTGAGAAACTCGCGGAATGAGAAGCCGCGCAGGTTATAACTGCTGACTAGTCCGTTCAGTTCCGGATTTTCCTCTTTCAGCCTCATCACCGACGAGCCAGTGAAGATGATACGAAGGCCTGGGTTCTCATCGTGGCAGCGTCGCAGCTCACTGCTCCATGCGGGCTGCTTGAACACCTGGTCAATCAGCAGCACCTCGCCTCCACGGCTGCGGAACTCACGTGCGAAGTCGGAGAGACCGCGTCCTTGGAAGTAGAAGTTGTTCATGTTGATGTACAGGCATCTGCGACTGTCAACATTATAATGCTCCTTTGCGTACTGTAGCAGAAATGTCGTCTTGCCAACACCTCGTGTGCCTTTGATGCCGATGAGGGGCTGACGCCAGTCTATCTCGTCCATCAAGGCGCGTCGTACAGGCTGGTTGAGATGTTCCACAAGATATGCGTGGGTTCTGAAGAAGGATTCCATAGTTGCTTTGAGTCGATATGTATTGGCTCACGCCACAAAGGTAGGCAAAACAGTCGATATTGTAAACTCAGAATTAGCAAAAAGTGCTATTTTCAGTGCCTATTGGTGTAATTTTTGCCTGATAACTACCATTTGTATATCTGATTTGGAACAGTGACGGAAACTTGTAGTGTCCGTTGTGTGCCAATTGCAAGGCCAGATAGCCCATTGTCATCCGCACATTTACTTCCACACATGGATGCAACTTGTAGCCGTCTTGCCTCACAACCATCATATCGACCCCAATGGGACCAGAATAGAACGTGTGGGTGTGACGTTGGAGGGCTATGATGAGGGCGTTGCGCACTTTGAGCAAGGTGTCGGAATCGACGTAGCGTCCGATTGTGTCCTCTTTCTGCTGTTCGGAACAGACGATGTTGCCGGCATAGACACCTCCGGCTGTGGTCTGGAATAGTGACAAACCTTCATAGCTCACGCTGCCATCATGGTGCTGCCAAAACTCAAAGGCCAGATCCATGACCTTGTCGTAGAATGGCTCCAACATGACGTAGCCTTGTCGCTGCAGACAGCGTGCTGCCCACGCCTTGTCCTTTTCCGTTGGACTTGGGGCCGTGACAGGGTGGATGCCCCTGCCGCTGCCGCTCCACGGTGCTTTCATTATAGAGTGTCCGAACTGCGTATGGACAGTATGTATCTGGTCTAAGCTATCGCAGCGCACGGCCATCCCTGTTATAGCTGTGTTGCCAAGGTCGTAATGTAGGTCGTGCAGCAGCTTCTGGCTCAGCTCTCGTCCGGTGGCATTACGGAATTCCGCCATTTGCAGAGGTGAAGGGAGAAGGCTGTCAGCCAATCCGGCTTTGCGCAGTTGGGCAAGTAGCAGAGGACTCCATCCCCAGGGCTGCACCTCCGTAATGGAGTGTAGGATGTCGCTTGGAATGTCGCTGTCGTAGTGGTGCCACACATAATCGTCAGGTTTGGCCCATAGTCGAGGCAGGTCTCTGAGGTCACGAGCCATGCTGATGGCAGAGGCTGGCGGCGTGTAGTGGAAGTCGTTTGCAGCCAAGGCAAGATCGTTCTCAGGATTGAAAACCAAAAGCCTCATAGACCAGACGTGATTTTACTTACCAAACAGGAATATTGTGGGAGTGTGGCTCAGGTCGGGGAGTGTGGCACGTTTCCACTCAGCTACTGTGCGGGTCACGATCCATTCCACATCGGTGGTGATGCCAGCAGCTATGCATAGGCGGGTGCGTGGGTTGAGAGTGGCAATAAGCGTGTCGAAGAGCTTATGGTTGCGGTATGGTGTCTCAATGCACAATTGGGTTTGGCCCTCCTGCACGGCGCGTGTCTCCAACTGCTTGAGGCGTCGTGTGCGCTCGGATGGGTCTATGGGGAGATAGCCTATGAAGGCAAAGCTCTGACCGTTCAGACCGGAACTCATGACGGCCATCAGCATGGACGACGGCCCCACGAGTGGCACGACCTTGAAGCCGTGTTGCTGGGCTATTCTTACGACGTCGGCTCCAGGGTCGGCAACGGCGGGGCAGCCCGCCTCTGAAATCACACCCACAGGCATCCCTTCGGCCAGAGGTCGCAGGTAGGAGGTGAAAAGTGCGGCATCGGCATGCTTGCCCATTGGATAGAAGGTACTACCGTCAATGTCAAATGTAGGGTCAAGCTGGCGTAGGAAGCGGCGGGCTGTGCGCACCTCCTCAACGATGAAATGGCGTATTTCTGCAATCACAGCCTTGTTGTAGGAAGGCAGAACTCTCGACAAATCGGGGTTGCCCAGCCCGACGGGAATTAGATAGAGCGCGGCTTCGGTCATTGGATGTGATGATAATCAATGTAGGCCTGTATGGCATCGGACGCAATGTGGTCGCGTGTCATAAGCCTGCGTTGGCTTTCGGTGAAGATGTTGTGGTACAGTGGATGATTGGTGCCAAGGTACATGTCGAGGCTGATGCCTACAAGCGTATCACTTACAACGACACCTTGCCCCAGACATGATATCTGTGTATAGAAGTGGGGAGTGGGTGCGCCGGGGTGTTCATCCTGGAATTTCTCCACTGCCTCCTGAAGTTGCTGCTCCACATCGCTCATATCGATGAACTCTTCGTGTACAGCCTCCAATAGCAGCTGTGGCACACTGTCCATGAAGTGGACACGTAGTCTATGCTCTATGCCTGGGTCGAACACATTGCCAATATGCAGTACATCCTCAATCAGCACCTTGGTCTGCTGAGGATATTCGGTTGTCATGCGATGAAGGGCAGAATAGCTTCCTAGTGAGATGTACTCATCCATGACGCGGTCATAGCGCACAATCTTTACCTTGTGGGACTCATCGCTGTCCGACATACCCAGTCCGCTCCACATACACGAGCAGTAGAGCAACGACATCAGGCATATAAACACAAGGGATTTCTTCACGTTGGGATACTTTCGTTTGGTTTAACTATGTTAAAGAACGTGGCAAAATTAGTGAAAAAACCTTTAATATACAATGTTTATGCTAAAAATTGACAACAAATTTCGACTTAATGCTCAGGTGAAAGGCTCAAATGACATATAATAATTGATATATGATGCAATAAACACACTTGTTATAACGTTTTCTATATGTAAGTCACTTTGTATAACATAAGGAAAACAATTAAAGTAACAGCCTATGGACAAACCTTTACGTCTTATTGTGAAGGTGCAGCCCTTAACGTTCAAGCTTGTTGCTGAACAGGACTTGGCACCTCAACCCCGACTCTCAACCATCAATGCTGTGCGGAGTTTTGCCCGCCAATTCCGTCCGCTATGAACATGATTGCCCCTTCACTTTTGGCTGCCGACTTCGGCAACCTGGAACGCGAGATGCAATGGTTCAATGCTTCGGAGGCCGACTGGCTGCATCTGGATGTGATGGACGGTGTGTTCGTTCCCAACATCTCCTTCGGCTTTCCCGTCATGGAGCGTGTGGCCAAGCTATGTAACAAACCGCTGGATGTGCATCTGATGACCGTTCAGCCTGAGAAGTTCATAGGTCGTGTGCGCGACCTTGGTGCAACAGTGATGAACATACATCAGGAGGCGTGTATCCATCTGCACCGAGTGGTACAGCAGATACATGAGGCTGGCATGAAGGCTGCTGTGAGCCTGTGTCCGTCAACACCAATCAGTACGCTGGAGGATATTCTCGAAGATGTCGATGTGATTATGCTCATGACTGTCAATCCAGGTTTTGGAGGACAGAAATTCATCAATCACAGTCTGGACAAGGTGTGCCGTCTCAAGGCCATGTTGCAAACAGTGGGCAGCAAGGCCCTCATTGAGGTGGATGGTGGAGTGAACCGTCAGACAGCACCCCTGCTGGCCGATGCTGGAGTGGACATCTATGTAGCTGGCAGTGCAGTGTTCGGTAAGGACGACCCAGCAGCGGAGGTACTGGAACTCAAACGCCTCACGCAGCGCATACTTTAGGCTAGATTTCATTAATCTTCTCAAAATTAGCTGATATGTCAGCTTTTTACTGTACCTTTGCAGCCCGAAATATGCAGAGGATATAATTTAATACGCAAATAATGAACTTCAAATTTGAAAAGACTAATGACGTGACAGCCGAGCTGACCGTCATCATTGAGAAAGCAGACTATCAGGAGAAAGTGGAGAAAGCACTGAAGAATGTGCGTCAAAAGGCCAATATGCCGGGCTTCCGTCCAGGGCAGGTGCCAATGAGCCTTGTGCGTCGCCGCTTTGGTATGGAGGTGACTGCTGAAGAGGTACAGAAGCTGCTGTCGGAGAAGCTCTACGGATATATCCGCGAGCAGAAGATAGACATGCTGGGTGAGCCAATGGCCAGCAAGAAGCAGGTGCCTGTTGACTTTGAAGAGGATGAGTTGACATTCATCTTCGACATCGCTTTGGCTCCACAGTTCGATGCCAAGCTCAGCAACAAGGACAGCATTCCTTACTACACTATCGACATCACCGACGAGATGGTAGATCGTCAGGTTAAGGCTTACGCACAGCGTGGTGGTCACTACGACACCGTTCAGAAGTGGCAGGAGGGTGACATGGTCAAGGGTCATCTGGCAGAGCTGGACGAGAGTGGCAGTGTGAAGGAAGGTGGTCTGCAGAAGGAGGATGCTGTAGTTCTTCCGGGCTATTTCAAGAACGACGAGCAGAAGGCTAAGTTCAATGATGTGGAGGTGAACACCGTGATTACCTTCAACCCTGCAGAGGCTTACAACAACTCAGCTATCGAGATATCATCCCTGCTTGGCATCACCAAGGAGGATGCTGAGAATGTTCGCGGCAACTTCAGCTATCAGATCACAGAGATTACTCGCTATGTTCCGTCAGAGCTCAATCAGCAGCTCTTCGACAATGTGTTTGGCGAGGGCAATGTGAACAGCGAGGATGAATTCCGTGCAGCCATCCGCAAGCAGATAGCCGACCAGTTCGCTCTTGATTCGCAGTTCCGTTTCATGCTGGATGTACGCAAGTATCTTGAGAACCGCATCGGTGAGCTTACATGGCCAGAAGAACTGCTGAAGCGTATCATGCGTGTCAATAATCAGGACAAGGATGAGAAATACGTTGAGGATAACTACGGCCAGAGCGTCAAGGAGCTGGAGTGGCACCTGATTAAGGAGCAGCTCTCTGACCAGACAGGCATTAAGGTTGAGCAGGACGATGTGCTGGCAACAGCCAAGCGTCAGGCCAAGATGCAGTTCGCTCAGTACGGTATGGCCAATGTACCCGATGAGGTCCTGACCAACTACGCCAATGAGCAGCTGAAGAAGAAGGAAAACATCGACGGACTCGTAGCCCGTTGCGTGGAAGAGAAGCTGAGTGTGGCACTGCAAGACGTTGTCAAGCTCGACCACAAGACCATCAGCAGCGAGGACTTCAACAAGCTGTTTGAGGCTTAATACAACAAGAACTACTCGGATTGCACATGCTCTGGCATTGCTTTTGCTAGGAGGATAGTGCAATTCGAGTTTTTATTTTTCAAATCCAACAAGTCATGCAATCAAAGATAACAACAGACTTCCGCAAGTTTGCCGTGGGGCATCTTGGCATGAACGGGCAGGTGATGGACGACATCATCAGCACTCAGAACCAGTATCTCAACCCTTATATCCTGGAAGAGCGCCAGCTGAACGTCACTCAGATGGATGTATTCTCCCGCCTGATGATGGATCGCATCATCTTCCTGGGTACTCAGATTGACGATTACACAGCCAATACCCTGCAGGCTCAGCTGCTCTATCTGGACAGTGTGGATGCTGGTAAGGACATCTCCATCTACATCAACTCCCCTGGTGGCAGCGTCTATGCAGGTCTCGGCATCTACGACACCATGCAGTTCATCAGCAGTGATGTTGCAACCATCTGCACAGGCATGGCAGCTTCCATGGCAGCTGTGCTGCTGGTGGCAGGTACGGAGGGGAAGCGTTCTGCTCTTCCTCACAGCCGTGTGATGATACACCAGCCCCTTGGCGGCGCGCAGGGACAGGCCTCTGATATAGAAATTACTGCCCGCGAGATCCAGAAGCTCAAGAAAGAGCTGTACACCATCATCGCCAACCACTCGCATACCGACTATGATAAAGTGTGGGCCGACAGCGATCGTGACTACTGGATGACCGCAGAGGAGGCAAAAGCATACGGCATGGTTGACGATGTACTGAGCCGCAAAGCATAAAGATCCCAAATATAGCAAGCTTCGCTTGCTGGGGAGTTAAAAGAAGTTATGCCGCTTCGCGGCGGAAGTTATTGGAAGTTAAAGGACGAATGTTTTGCAGGCAGCAATCACCAATAGTTGGAGTATTGTTCTTTCGCTCGACCTTTGGTCGCTTCATACTTGAAGAACTTCTTTAACTTCCTTAACTTCTTTAACTTCTTTAACTTCCAACATACTAAACTCGATTACCAATAAATATAATGGCAAGTAAGAAGACACCACACTGCAGCTTTTGCGGCAGGCCGTCCAACGAGGTCGAATTGTTTATCTCATCGGGTGTTGACCCTATGGGTGGACTCTGTATAGACTGTTTCCAGCAGATTGACAAGATGCTGAAAAACGATCCGAATGCGATGGCTGTCTATGAGAGCCTCCGCATTATGGACAAGGCTTCCAAACCTGGCAAGGGGGGAGCGACTATTGATTTGACCGACATACCTAAGCCGGCTGATATCAAGGCTTATCTTGACCAGTATGTGATAGGGCAGGATATGGCCAAGCGCACACTGAGCGTCGCTGTCTATAACCACTATAAGCGTCTGGCTCAACAGGGCAAGCAGTCTGATGATGTGGAGATAGAGAAAAGCAACATCATCATGGTCGGTCCTACAGGCACCGGCAAGACTCTTCTGGCTCGCACTATAGCCCGACTGCTGAAAGTGCCGTTCACTATCGTTGATGCAACGGTGTTCACCGAGGCTGGCTATGTGGGTGAGGATGTGGAAAGCATTCTGACACGTCTCCTTCAGGTGGCCGACTACGACCTACAGCAGGCACAACGAGGCATAGTCTTCGTGGATGAGATTGACAAGATCGCTCGTAAGGCCGACAATCCAAGCATCACACGCGATGTGAGTGGTGAGGGCGTGCAGCAGGGCTTGCTCAAGATGCTTGAGGGTACTACAGTGAATGTTCCGCCAAAGGGAGGACGCAAGCATCCCGACCAGGACTATATACATGTGGATACTCGCAACATACTGTTCGTCTGCGGAGGTGCCTTCGATGGCATAGAGCGCAAGATTGCACAGCGCCTCAACGCGCATGTCGTGGGCTACAAGGCTGTGCAGAACGTTGCAAAACTAGACAAGGACAACCTGATACAGTATGTTCAGCCTCAGGACTTAAAGAGCTTCGGTCTGATACCAGAGATTATCGGACGTCTGCCTGTGTTGACTTATCTGGAACCACTCGACCGTCAGGCTCTACGTGCCATCTTGACAGAACCAAAGAACTCTCTGATCCGCCAGCAGCAGATGCTGTTCAAGATGGATGGAATCAAGCTGTCCTTCGATGAGGATGCCTTGGAGTATATGGTTGACAAGGCTGTTGAGTTCAAGCTCGGGGCGCGCGGACTGCGTGGCATCGTGGAGACGATAATGATGGAGCCGCAGTTTGAGCTACCATCGAAGAATGTCAAGTCGTTCACCGTCACTCTTGACTTCGCACGTAAGCAGGTGGAGCAGTCCACGCTCACCATGTCGGCCAAGAGTCAGAAATAAGTGACACCCCGCGCTGTCGTTATTCAAACCGTTGGCCGTTCCACCGCAGTGTTACTGTACGCAGGTCATCGGCTATGGATGTGCTTTGCTCGGTGCTGAGGTCAGTTGTCTGCAAGGCACATTCAATCAATGGCTCGGATTGCGAGAATGATATGCACATAGGGTGGTAGTCGCGCAGAGCCAACATGGCCTGACGTTGTACGTCGTCGGTAGGGGTTAGGGGCAGGAAAGCATCTATGTCGGGTGCTGTGAAGCGTTCATCGCTGTTCAGTGCCTGCCAGTCAAGACTGTAGAAAGTGATGTGACTATCGAAGCAGTGTCCAAGTTCCACAGTTCTGCCAAAAGCTATGATGAAACGCGCATCTTCTTGCAGCAACTTCATCTCAATGTAGGAGCTGTTGCTTGTGCGGAAACGCAGGTAGTCGCTGGTCAGAGCCTCTAGCACCACATAGTCGTCTATGGCATTGCGCACCCGTGCCTCCATGTTGTTCTCTATGAAGTCGATGCAGTCAAGGCGGTTGTTCTTGGTGACGAGTGGCAGTATCTTCTGCGGCATATTGGCAAAGACATCACGCATGAGTATGGTTTTCACCGTGTCTGACACAGCAACAGTGTCTGTCTGTGCTGCAACATGGCTGCACAGTAATGCGAGTGTCAGTACTATTGGTAATCGTCGTATCATAGTGGTATTGTTATTATTATTATTGAATAGTTACCAGTTATCCCAGCTCAAGCACTACCTAAATAGAGGAAAAGCATTCCGAGCAACACCAGTGCGAGGTCGATGACCTTAGCCCAGAGATTACGCTCATTGAACACCATGGCCCCAACGAAAAAGGACACCACAACGGAGCCGCGTCGTATCATGGACACCACGCTGATCATGGCACCTGACAGGCTGAGTGCATAGAAGTAGGCGAAGTCGGCAATGGATAGGAAGAGGGATATGAGCGGTATGCTCCAGGTCCAGTGGAAGGCGGTGGCGGGCTGGCTTGCAGAAGTCGTGGCTTTCTGATGCCAACGCATGAGTGTTACGGCTATGGTCATCAGTACTAACTGGTAGATGTTGTAGTAGCTCTGCACGGCCATGCGGTTGATGCCTGCGCCTCCCTCTGTGGTGGGTGCCATGAGGTACTTGTCGTAGAGACCGCTGACAGCTCCCAGCATGGCGGCCAGCACTACCAGCACTATCCAACGGTTGTGGCGGAAGTCAATGCCCTCCTTCTTCCCGCTTCGACTCAGCAGGAAGAAGCTTACGATGGCAAAGGTGACACCTATCCACTGGTAGATGTTCAGACGCTCACCGAATACCAGCATGGCTCCCACCAGCACCATCACCGGACGGGTGGCATTGATGGGACCTACGATGGTGAGTGGCAGCCACTTCATGCCATAGTAACCGCATATCCACGATGACAGAACAATGACGGCTTTCAGCATGATAAGACGCTGCTCCATCCACGTTGTGGCAGGTACGTATAAGAGCGTGTTTTCGGCAATATGGCTTGTGGCCGAGAGTACAATGGATGGCAGAAACAGCAGTGAACAGAACAGCGTGTTGAGCCAGAGTACGGTCAACACGACATTGCCTCGTAGGGCGTGTTTCTTGCACACGTCATAGAGGCCCAGCAGCGCAGCGGATGTAAAAGCAAGGATTAACCACATATATAACCCACATCCACCAAGAACAGTCCTCTGGCGGGAACAGACTCACCTGCTACGCTCCTGTCCTTGGCTTCGATTATTCGGCGGAAGCCGTCAATGTCTATTTCATGTCTGCCTACCAGCATCAGTGTTCCGACTATGGCACGTACCATGTTGCGCAGGAAGCGGTCGGCCTGAATCTCAAATCGCCATTCGTGCGGACCTGTCTGTTCCCATCGTGCGTGGTCGATGTGGCAAATGTTGGTCTTGGTGTCGGTGTTGACCTTGGAGAAGCTGGTGAAGTCGGTGTATTCGGTCAGCGTTGCGGCTGCGGCATTCATGGCTTCAATGTCGGGCTGATGCGCCAGGCGCCAGCTGTAGTTGCGCAAGAACGGTGACTTGGCTGTGTGAATATAATAATGGTAGGTGCGGCTAGTGGCTGAGAAACGGGCATGGGCATCGTCTGCCACCTGCTCAATATGGTCTATTGCTATCTCGGAGGGCAGGATGCCGTTGAGACGGTAGGTCAGTTGATGGAGGTCTGTGCTGTCGGGGATGTCGCAGTGGGCCACCATCAGCTTGGCGTGAACACCGGCATCGGTGCGCCCCGCCCCCACCACGTCTGTTGGCTCATGCAACAGCAGTGAGAGCGCACGTTGCAGCTCGCCCTGCACACTTGTGCCATTGGGTTGCACTTGCCACCCGTGGAAGGGTGTGCCGTCGTATGACAGATAGATAAAACAGCGCACGTTATTCTACCGTAATCTTTGTGACACCGTTGCGCCCTATGACCACATACATGCCTTTCTGCTGTGGTATCTTAGAGCCTAGTGGACGGCCTTGCATGTCGAACACAGCCTGTGGCCTTTCTGTTGTCTGCCACTGAAGCGGTGCAATTGTAGTGGTACTGGGCTGTGCTTTCACAGACAGATTCTTTATTTCCCATGCCCAGCATTTGTCCTCTGAGGCGCGATAGTGGAAGGCTATGACAATCTTCTGTCTTGCATATTCGTCGAGACTCACCAAGCCCGAGGAGGCATACGCGGTGAAGCTGTTGCTGCGTTGTGGCGGCCAGGCTACTGACAGGCTCTCCCATTCGGCAGTGGCTATAGGCGCATCTACATCCGCAGTCACCAGAACCTCCATCATTTCAGATGCGCTGTTGCTGCCGTTGTAGCCAGTGGAGTGCTCGAAGCTGAGTGTGGCGCCGCTCATAGTGCTGAGGTCCAGGATGGGTGATACGAGCCAGTCGTCGGCCACCTTGCCCTTGTTGTAGGCGTTGGCAACAGCTCCGTATGCGCTGCTCTGTGTCCAAACCTGACTGTCCTCTCCATTGACGGTGAGCGGTGAGAAATTGTTCAGGCTCTGTGTGAAGTCGGCTTCAATGACGATTGTGCTGTCTGCTGGTATTGGCTCTGGGTTGGGTATGGTGTCAACGGTCTGCCCGCTGCCGTCCCATGTGTGGGGCTTGGTGACGTCGAAGGCAACTGTAGTGCTGTCGCCCCAGATGTATTCGGCCAGGGTGGGGTAGTCGATGAAGGGATTGCGGTTTCCTTGTATGGCATAGACAGCCTCGTTGCGTTTGCGCTCCAGGTCGTCAACGGGGTCTTGCTTGCTCCATTCGAGGTAGAGCTTATAGGCCCAGGGCTGCAACTTCGGGTAGGTGTTTGTCTGCATAGTTATAGCACCTTGTTGTTGCACCATGCTCAGCTCCTCGTATGCGGTAACGATATAGAAATGAGCGCGTGCAAAGTCGCCCTTCCAGTTATCGGCAGGCTCCCACAGTAGTACGTTCTCGCTGTTGCCAGCATCGCCACGTCCCACCTTGATGCAGCCGTTGTCGAAGTTCACATAGCCTGTCACAATCCCCATGCCATAGTTGCTCTTTGCGCTGTTGGCCTTGGAGTCGGACGGCATCAGGTGATGCAGGTCGCTGTAGGCTGGAGTGGATGACTTGCCTCCCCACCATGACTTGGGAATGCCATGCTCCTTGTTCATTCCCGACACAGCGGTTGTGGATTTGCCGCTGAAGTAGCGCTTATCGTTGCTGTAGCGGTCAATCACCTGGTTGTCGTCCAAGCGGTCGGTCTCGTAGAAGCCCGACCATAGTGAGCCGTAACCCATCACGTCGGGGTTACCGATAATATGGTATAGAGCTGTCTTCAGTTCGGCTTGTTTCTTGCCGTTGGCGGCAGCGTAGTATGATGCAAGGTCCACTGTCTGTGCCGAGAGCATGGAGGCACATGACAATAGAAATATTGTAAGCAGCGAGTGTGGTTTTGTCATGATGGCTAGTTCTTTGATAAATGATTATTGCCACAAAAGTACAACTTCTCAGCTGTGCTGCAAAGGGAAAGCACCTCTAATAACAAAAAAAGTCCCGCTCAATTGAGCGGGACTGTCAATTAGATGGTTGCAACCATATCTAAAGGGTCGCGTTTCATATTACTTCACTCAAGTTTCGCATGTAGGAAGTTAAAGAAGTTAAAGAAGTTATGTGACCTCGGTCACGGAAGTTAGAGGACAATACTTCTGATATTGGTTATATCAGCCTGCATAACAATCGTCCTTTAACTTCTTTAACTTCCGCCGCGAAGCGGCATAACTTCCTTTAACTCCCAAGCAAGCGGAGCTTGCGAAAGTCGAGTTACTTCACTACGACCTTGCGGCCACCTACGATGTAGATACCAGCCTTGGTGATTGCACTGACACGCTGGCCAGAAAGTGTGTAGATGGCGTCGTTGGCTGCTGCGGGAGCTGTAATGCTGCGAACAGTGTCTGTACCGTCGAAGCTGAAGTTCTTAACCTGCTTGAGGCCGTTCATGCCGAAATACTGAGTGATTGTACCACACAACCAAACCTCTTTGCCAAGATTGCTTGGCACGTCTGCTAGGTTCAGGGCTGTACGGACATTGCCCTTCGGCAACTCAACAGGGATGAAGCTGGCAGTCTCATCGGCGGCAGCTGCGATGGCAATATTGGTGGCAATGGCACTGTCTGCGCTGGCAATAAGCTTGTTGTTGCTAACAAAGCCTATGATGTAGCCCTTAACCCAGGCATTGGTCTGGATGGTGTCGTTCTTGGATGCAATGGTGAATGCCAAAACGTCGGAAACAGTGTATGGGTTGTTGATAGTGCCGTTTGCACCGCTGGTGACAGTAAGAATGAAACTCTTGTAGTCGCTCTTATATGTCTGGGTAGCTTCTGTCTCAGCACTGATTTCGGTCTGACCTGGTCCAACAATTGTTATTTTGCCGTTTTCATCGATGGTAGCCACTGTCTCATCCTCGCTGAGGTAGGTGACTGTAGCATCGGAGTTAGTTGTGAAGTGTGCTGCAACAGAGTCGCCAAGAGCGACAATGAGGTTCTCAACATCCCATCCTGACTCTGGCGTTTGCAGACCAATCTCAGATACGTTCACGAAATCGGCAACTGTGCGAGGAGCCAGTTGTACACCGTTGTGGTTTCCTACAATACCTGTAACGTTGTAGGTGGCATCGAAGTCAATCAAAAGGTCCTTGAAGTCGTTAGCGTTCTTGAAGAACAGGGGCAGCATGTTATCGCTTTCGTCAATGATGTAGAAAGTTGCGTTGCCTGTGGTGTCCTCTTCGGCAGTGATTTGGATGCCTTCGATGGTCATGAGCTTGTTCTCATACTGGAGGCGTGTGGCATCGGCAATGATTGGACCAACCTCACCGATGGTCTCTGGAGCTGGAGCCTCACCCTCTGCAACCTCAATGGCAGAATAGTCAACATCGCCAAGCTCTGTCAGTCCACTGTAGAGCTGCAGTTTGCCGGTAACGGAACCGCTAATCTTGTCGCCAGCCTTCAGGTTCTTTGAGTTGGTGCCGTAGAGCAGCAGACCGCGTGTGCCGTCGTTGACATATACGTTCTTGCTGTTGACGTATGTAACGGTGACATTGGAGAATGTGTACTTGATGTCAACTTTGCTTGTTCCGAGAACTTGTGCAGTATCCTGCATTGCCTGGATGGTGGTGTATTCAGGAATTACTATAGGTGTGCCTCCGCTAACGATCTCAATAGAAGTAGCGATAATGTTGGCATACTTGGTTGTTGAACCATTAACATAAGCGTAGAAGCCTGTGACATCAATGATGTCACCACTCTTGGCTTCGCCCAACACCTCATCTGTGCATAGTACAGAACCAACGGCTTTAGCACCTTCCACGGTGAGGTTCTTGTAGTTGCCGCTGATGTTCAGTGTTCCGCGAACCTTAATATATGTCACAATAGGCTTTGCCACGAGAGAGTCGAGCTCAACTCCATTGGTAGCTGCAGCTGTGGGATAGGAGGCAGTGCCTTTGCCAGTCTTAGTTACTGTGGCTCCACGGTCGAATTGTAGGCAGCCGCCATAGACCGCAGTCTTACCAACAACACTTACAACATCGCCAACAGCCACTTCAGGAGCGGCACCGATGTAAACGGTTATGTAACCAGTGTCATCACCCAGCATCAAACCATTAGGATAGATAGCCAAAACTGTTCCTGTTGTCTGTGCCTGAGCGGCAGCACCTGCTGCAATAACAGCTGCGATGGTCTGAGTGCTGAGACTCTCGATGGTGATTACGCTTTCTACTACTTCGCTGCTGTTCTCACCCTTGATGGCAATGGCCTTGACAGTTGTGGTCTGGCTCACTGTGAAGGGAGCTGTATAGGTTGTGCTGGCAGCTGTTGGTTTGCTGCCATCGGTGGTGTAGTAGATTGCAGCTGTGCTATCGCTAACTGAGATTGTCACTTCTTGTGCACTATAGTAAGTGCCTGTCGAAGGAGTAATCCTTGGAGCGGCAACGAAGTTAGGGTCGGCTTCGCCTACAGTTACAATAAAGTCTGTAAAGCATAGCTGTCCAGCTTTGCTTGAGCCTTCAGAACCGAAATCAGCTTTTTCTCCGACAGTGAATGTAACTTCGGAAGCGTCTCCTGTCCATTCGACTGTCTCATCCCCAGCAGCTTGCTCGGCTACGGTGCCAGTTGATGCTGTGATAGGAGCAAGGCGCTTCTTGCCTTGTGCAGACAGGTTGAAAACAATCTTAGTGATATTCCCATCTGTGTTTGTTACGGTGATGCTACCCTTGGCATAGATGCGAAGATCGGAATTGTTTGTGTTGAATGCAGGTGCTGTGCCACCGTCGTTCTTTTGTGTTGTGAAGGATATACCTTCAGCAGAACCCTCTGTTGCTGTTGGAGTAACAGTGATGTCGTTTGCTATGGCAAATGAAGCCATTACAAACATAGCGAAAAGAAATGCGTAGAGTTTTCTCATAGTTATTAATGTTTTTGGTGTATTGTTCACCGCAAAGGTACAGCATCAATGTTGAATACAAAAGCTAAAGTCAATATTTCTTTTGTGGGAAAACATCAAACATCAAACGAGGAAATGTCAATTAAGACACTCCCTCGTTTGATATGAACAGATGTTTTTCGTTGATTGCTTAGAAATCTTCGCCAGGGCCGCCAAAGCCACCGCCGCGTGGACCTCCTCCGAAGCCGTCTCCGCGCGGTCCGCGTCCGCCTTGTCTGCCACCTCCGTTACCGCCTCTGTTGCGTTGCTGTGGGGTGAACACACGCAGAAGCTGCTGTGGCGTGAGGATGGCTGAGAACTCAGCCAGATATTTTTTCTGTATCTCAAGGCGCAGTTGTTGCTGTTGTATCTGCTGCTCCTGCTTGTCAAACATTGCTTGCAGCTGTGTGGTAGCCTCTGCATCGCTGAGGTTGTCGGCATTCTGCCGCTGACGTTCCTCGGCTTGACGCTGCGGCATGGTTGCAGACAGCTCATTGAGGTAACGCTGGTAGATTGGTTCGAACTGTTGTTTCTTGGCGTCGTCAAGCTTCAGGTCTTTGATGAGTCGCTCTGTTTGACGTGCTTGGTATTCTGCCCGACGTGAGTCGCGGTTGTCGCTTTCTTGTGCTGATAATGTGTTTGTGAACAACGCTCCGATGGCTAGAGCCAGAGCAAAGATGGTCTTCTTCATAATGAATTGTAAATGTGTTTGGGTCTATATAAAAAGGTCGCTTTCTTAGAACGTTCTCGACCTTATGACCCTGACACACTTCAATCGTTTAAGCCGCCAGCAGAAAATTAAACTCGTTTAACACAATGGCCTATCTGACGGTTATGTGGAAGCACGACTGTTTGCGCTCGTACATCACCCAGCACAACCCTGCCTTGCGGCAATCACGAAGCACTTCCGACAACACCTGTTTCAGTTTTAACTCCAAGGCTCCCGATGTGGGTTCCTGCGTGTCGGCAGCAACATCGTAGAAGCTGCGGTAGGAGATGTCGATGGTCGTGCCGAAGCGGTGACAGCTCTGTTCGGAGGCGTTGGTGTTGGTGCGGCGCAGACGAGCTGCATCCTGCTCTGTGCGCAGCGCGCTTGTCACGACTATTGTGTGCAGAGGCAGCTGCTTAGCCGCCAGCGAGTCGATGAAGCTTCTCCCTATATGCTGCAGTAAGTGGGCAGCTCTCGGAACCAGATAGGGGATGCTCTGTTGCATCTGGTGGCCTATAATATAATAAGGTGAAGCTCCTATGTAAACAAGCTTGTGTTGGCTGCGGCTGACATCGTTGCGGGACTGTAGTGGCTGTACGCCATGTTGGCGGGCAGTGGGGTACTGCACATCCTGCACGTCGTGGAAACCATCGTTGTAGGAGTGGACGCCTCTCACAGGATGGCGGTAGCTGAAGTCGATGGCGGCTGGTGGAGCTATGGATATGTAGGGATTGGATGTCTTTGTGCCGTTTGAGCTGACTTTTGGCTGTTCTGCTTGTGCTAAATCATCTTGTAGCTCACTTTCAGCTGTGGTCTCTGAGCCTTCCTGATCTTGTTCTTCCCTTTGCAAGGTAAGGCTGGGAATGCATAGCTTTACTATGAATAGAATCATCACCACACCAATGGTGAAGCGTATGAAGTGGGCTTTTTTGAGTAGCGGCATGAAGTGTGTTGTTATAAAACGTGTGCAAATGTAATACAAATTGACAAGACACGGGCAGTTAATCCACAAGAAAAGCGTACATTTGTGGCCGAAAAGCATATTTATGACAGAAAAGCATTTCATTCTCGAAGAGGCCGATCCTCAGATTTTCTACGGTGTGAACAATGCCAACATGCAGTTGCTGAAGGCTCTGCATCCGAAGCTTCGCATTGTGGCGCGAGGTGATGTGGTAAAGGTTATTGGTGATGAGGAAGAACTGGCAGCGTTTGATGAACGCTTCGGTCGGCTGCAGGCTCACTGCTCACGCTATAACAGTCTGACTGAGGAGGAGGTGCTGCAGGTGGTCAAAGGAGAACACACTAACCGCGAGGGCGCAAAGGGTGTTATTGTCTATACCATGCAGGGTAAGCCTGTCAGTCCTCGTAGTGAGAACCAGACCCTGTTAGTTAAGGCGTTTGATGATAACGACATGGTCTTTGCTGTGGGTCCTGCAGGTTCGGGCAAGACCTATCTGAGCATAGCCCTTGCCGTGAGGGCTTTGAAGCAGAAATCCATACGACGGATAATTCTCTCTCGTCCAGCAGTAGAGGCAGGCGAGAAGCTTGGCTTCCTGCCAGGTGATATGCGCGAGAAGATAGACCCATATCTGCAACCCCTCTACGATGCACTTGAGGATATGCTGCCACACCAGAAGCTACAGGAGATGATGGAGCAGAATGTTATACAGATAGCTCCACTGGCATTCATGCGCGGACGTACTCTCAACGATGCTGTAGTAATTCTCGATGAGGCTCAGAACACAACCACGGCCCAGATGAAGATGTTCCTCACCCGTATGGGTATGAACACAAAGATGGTTATCACTGGTGACCTAACGCAGATTGATTTGCCACGTCCGCAGAAGAGCGGCCTAGTGGAGGCTCTGGATATTTTGCAGGATGTGGAGGGCATCGGCTTCGTTCAATTCAATCAGAAGGACATTGTGCGTCATAAGCTGGTGACACGTATTGTCAACGCCTACGACCATTACGACAACAGACAGAACAAACTGAATACATTTAATAACAATGAAAGCATTGACAAAAACTGAGTTCCGCTTCGAGGGACAGAAAAGCGTTTATCACGGTAAGGTGCGCGATGTGTATGATATCAACGACGACCTGATGGTTATGGTCGCTACTGACCGTATCTCCGCATTCGATGTGGTGCTACCTAAAGGCATACCTTTCAAAGGACAGGTATTGAACCAGATTGCAGCATCCTTCCTGGATGCCACTGCCGACATCGTTCCCAATTGGAAACTGGCAACACCCGACCCGATGGTGACAGTGGGCCTCAAGGCTGAGGGCTTTCGCGTGGAGATGATAATCAGAGGCTATCTCACAGGTTCCGCATGGCGCGAGTACAAGAACGGCTGTCGCGAGCTGTGCGGGGTGAAGCTCCCCGATGGAATGAGGGAAAATGAGCGTTTCCCCGAACCAATCATCACTCCAACCACCAAGGCTGAGGAAGGTCACGACGAGAATATCTCACGTGAGGAAATCATTCGTCAGGGTATAGTCAGTGCAGAGGATTATGCTGTGATGGAGCAATACACACGTGCACTCTTCCAACGTGGCTCTGAGATTGCAGCTAAGAAAGGCTTGATTCTCGTTGACACCAAGTATGAGTTTGGCAAGCGTGACGGAAAGGTAATCCTTATTGACGAAATACATACTCCAGACAGCAGTCGCTATTTCTATGCAGAGGGCTATGAGGAGAAGTTCGAGAAGGGCGAGCCGCAGCGACAGCTCTCCAAGGAGTTCGTGCGCCAGTGGCTCATTGACCATAACTTTATGAACCGTCCAGGCGATGTGATGCCTGAGCTGAGCGATGAGTTCGTGCAGAGCATCAGCGACCGCTATATAGAGCTGTACGAACACATCGTAGGTGAGCCTTTTGTCAAGGCTGAGACAGAGCAGGACGTTGCCAGCCGGATAGAGAAGAACGTTTCGGCTTGGCTTGCTAGGAAAGCCTAGAATACATTCGATACAGTTTCAATGTCCAATACCACCGAAATCAAGCCATATAATCCAAGTGGTTCGAAGCGCGAACAGGTGGAGACAATGTTCAACAACATTGCACCCACCTATGACAGCCTCAATCACTCGCTATCGTTGGGGATAGACCGCCGCTGGCGTAGAAGAGCGGTAGATGCACTCAAGCCGTTTGAGCCTAAGCGTGTGCTTGACATTGCTACCGGAACGGGTGACTTTGCCATACTCTTGGCTCAGTGTTTACAGCCAGATCAAATAATCGGTGCTGATATAAGCGAAGGTATGATGGCTGTTGGACGTGAGAAGGTTAAGGCTGCGGGACTCGATGAAATGGTCACATTTCAACGCGAGGATTGTACGAACCTTTCTTTTCAGGACAATACATTCGATGCGGTGACAGTATCCTACGGAGCACGTAACTTTGAGGACCTGACAGCGGGATTGAGCGAGATGCACCGTGTGCTAAAGCCTAAAGGACACATGATGCTTGTTGAGCTTACCACACCTCCACGATTTCCGATGAAACAGCTATTCTGGGCGTATTCTAATATAGTGATGCGGATTATTGGTCGCCTGATAAGCAAGGACGACAGTGCCTACACATATCTGCCGCGCTCTATGGCAGCCTTTCCTCAAGCAGAACAGCTAGTGCCACTGATGCGGCAATGTGGGTTTAGTAAGGTGGATTATAAGCGTTTCACATTCGGGTTAAGTACAATGTATCTGGCAACAAAATGAAAACATTCGGTCTCATCGGTCATCCTCTTGGACATTCGTTCTCGCGACAGTTCTTTACTGAGAAGTTTGAGCGTGAGGGTATAGATGCAGAGTATCTCAACTTTGATTTAGCTGATATACAGCAGTTGCAGCAGGTTATGGATGAGCATCCTCACCTGTGTGGGTTCAATGTGACTATACCTTACAAGCAGCAGGTGATGCCTTTCCTTGATGAGCTGTCCGACGAAGCACGTGAGATTGGTGCAGTAAATGTTGTGCGTGTGTGCCGTGATAGCGGAGAACCAAAGCTGAAAGGGTTCAACTCTGACATTATTGGGTTCATGGACAGTATTCGTCCGCTCTTGCAGCCTCATCATCGTAGAGCTCTTGTTCTTGGTACAGGCGGCGCATCCAAGGCTATATGTGTAGGTCTTCTGCGTCTTGGCTTGGAGTGGCGATATGTAAGTCGCACAGCTCGCGAGGGGCATTTCACCTACGCCGACATAACGCCTGAGCTGCTTAATGATTATACAGTTATCGTTAACTGCTCTCCCCTCGGCATGTCTCCTCGAATAGACAGCTTTCCAGAGCTGCCTTACAGGGTTTTGACAGACAGACATCTGCTTTATGATCTGGTATATAATCCTCAAGAGACGTTGTTCATGCGGATGGGACGACGACAGGGCGCTGCAGTTAAGAACGGACTTGAGATGCTTCATCTGCAGGCAATTGCAAGTTGGAACTTCTGGAACGAAACAGTGTCATGACATCGCTTGTCACCATAGGCATTCCTGCGTTTAAGGCTGCTCGCCTAGGTGAGAGCATTGCTTCTGCGTTGTCACAGACCTATGGCAATATAGAGGTAGTTGTTGTCAATGATAAATCGCCAGATGATGTTGATTCAGTCATCGAGCGTTTCAATGATTCGCGTCTGCACTATGTTGTCAATGAACGAAACCTAGGAGCCAAGGATCCTACAGCTAACTGGAATGAGTGTCTGCGTCATGCACGTGGAGAATTCTTCTGCCTGCTCTGCGACGATGATGTCTATGCTCCCACATTCATAGAAGAGCTGATGAAACTCAGCCAGCGTTATCCGAACTGCAACGTGTTCCGTTCAGGTGTGTGTGTAGTGGATGATGAAGGCAATGAGGTGACTTGTTTCCCTGCATCGCCTGAGTGGGAGCCTGTGGATGACTATATGTGGCACATTTATAGAGGCCTGCGTCGTCAGACGATTAGTGAGTTCATGTTGCGTCGCAGTGTTATGGATAAGGTCGGCGGCTATGTGTCTATGCCCTATGCTTGGGGTTCAGATTATCTATCCATATTTACTTTTGCCGGCAATACAGGCATTGCTTCAACAGGGAAGCGATTGATGACATTCAGAGACAGCGGCTTTAACCTCTCTTCTGATCAGAAGAATATGGATGAGAAGCTTCTAGCGTTCAAGGAATATATCATTCGGACTAAACAGTTGCTATTGGACCTTCATAGTGCAAGAGCTGACAAGATACTTCCATTTATTGACATCCACTACCGTAATGCCATAGTAGGTCACATGATAGAAGCCGATAAAAAGACGCTGTTGCGTATAATTACACATAGGAAACGGTTTGATGTGACTATCGGTGTGTTGCTACGTTATATCTTGAGAAAAACGAAAATGCTTAAAGGGTGATGAGATATATATTTTTCTTCTATATGTCTGTTATGTCGGCTCTCCTGTTGGATGCAGCCACATATACCCCAGACAATCTTCCTATACCGTATCTGCAAGACAGGACACAGTATGTGAGCAATCCTGATGGCATACTCTCACAGGAAGCTGTCGATTCCCTTAATAAGTGGATGGGGCTGATGGAAAGCACTCATGGGGTACAGACGGTATTGGCTGTAGTAGAGTATGTGGAAGGTGGGGATGTCTATGAGTTCTGCATGGCATTGGGCCGAAAATACGGTATTGGCGACAAGGAGAAAAATACAGGGTTGATAATACTGCTCTCTACAGGTGACCGCGCCTATTATATCCTTACAGGACGAGGCTTGGAAGGAACTCTCCCCGATGCTATCTGTAAGCGTATAGAGAACACTCAGATGCTGCCTTCGTTGCGTGAGGGTGACTGGGATGAGGCTATGCTGAACACTGTCCGCGCAATCACAATGTATGTGGATGGGGATGACAGCTTGGTTGGAAAAAGTGACTTTGACCAAGAGGATAAGTGGGTACTGATTGTCTTCTGTGCTTTCATGCTACTGGGAATTGGTTTAGTCGCATTCGGACTCTGGTATGATAGCTATCAGAAAAGCTTGTGCCCCAGCTGTCATAAGCATTCCATGAAGAAGATTTCGGCTTACACGGATACAAAAAAGAAACTTGGCATTCGAACACATCACGACACATACAAATGTTCAAACTGTCAGTTTACAAAACTGCGTACTTGGGATGAAGCCATCGCTGCAGCAGGTGGAAGTGGCTTCTGGAGTGGTGGCGGTAGCGGCGGCTTCCACAGTAGCGGCTCTTTTGGCGGTTCTTTTGGCGGCGGTTCTTTTGGCGGCGGTGGAGCTGGAGGTCGGTTTTGATTAATGACGAATAATGAAAGAATTTCACTAATTGATAAATGATATGAAAACATCACACATTGTACTCATTGCTATTGTTGCAGTGATTGTTTTTTTAGGCGGTTGTACCGCATCTACTTACAATAACCTCGTATCGCAGGATGAGGCAGTTGGACGGGCTTGGGCCGATGTACAGGCTCAGTACCAACGTCGTTCCGATTTGATTCCTAATCTGGTTAATACTGTCAAGGGATATGCTTCGCATGAGCGTGAGACTTTGGAAGCTGTGACCAATGCCCGCACACGTGCCACACAGATTACTGTTGACCCAGAAAACCTCACACCAGAGAAGCTGGCTGAATACCAACAGGCACAGGGAGAGGTTAGTCAGGCCCTGGGGCGTTTGCTTGCAATTACGGAGAATTATCCAGACCTCAAGGCTAGCGAGCAGTTCAGTGAACTTCAGGCCCAGCTGGAGGGTACAGAAAACCGTATTGCCGAGTCGCGTCGTCTTTTCAATGAGGCAACTCAGACATACAACGTCAATGTACGTCGCTTCCCAAACAATATCTTCGCGGGAATGTTCGGCTTCAGCACTAAGGCAGCATTTCAGGCAGAGACTGGTGCAGAAAAGGCTCCAGAGGTGTCTTTTTGAACCATAGGACTAAACCTATTGTGAGAATTAATAACTACAACGGCCAGCTTTAAACATGAATCAAATGAATAATCAACGTTACATGGCTCGTGGCGTGTCAGCTGCCAAGGAGGATGTGCATGCAGCCATAAAGAACATTGACAAGGGCATTTTCCCACAGGCATTCTGTAAGATTATCCCTGATATACTTGGAGGTGACCCGGAATACTGCAACATTATGCATGCTGATGGTGCAGGCACCAAATCAAGCCTTGCATACGCCTATTGGCGTGAGACTGGAGACCTATCGGTGTGGAAAGGCATTGCTCAGGACGCATTAATCATGAATACAGATGACCTGCTGTGTGTGGGTGCTGTAGATAACATTCTTGTCAGTTCCACAATAGGACGCAACAAGATGCTCATACCTGGTGAGGTGATATCGGCTATAATCAACGGAACGGATGAACTCATGGCGGAGCTGCGCGACATGGGGATTGGTATCTATGGAACAGGCGGTGAGACAGCTGATGTGGGCGATCTCGTGCGTACTATAATAGTTGATTCTACTGTGACCTGCCGCATGAAGCGTTGCGACGTTATCAATAATGCCAATATACGTCCAGGTGATGTTATAGTGGGTTTGGCAAGTTTCGGGCAGGCAACCTACGAACATGAATATAATGGTGGAATGGGTAGCAATGGTCTAACCTCTGCCCGACATGATGTGTTCAGTAAGTATCTGGCTGAGAAATATCCCGAGACATACGATCACGCTGTGCCTGAGGAGTTGGTGTATAGTGGACATTATGGCTTGCAAGACTTGCTGGCAGGCTTGTCTTCCTCTGTTGGTAAGCTCGTTCTTTCTCCCACCCGAACCTATGCTCCTGTGGTGCGTCGTCTCTTAGATGAACTACGTCCACGTATCCACGGTATGGTTCATTGCACAGGGGGCGCACAGACTAAGGTACTTCATTTCGTTGGTGAGAACTGCCGTGTCATCAAGGACAATATGTTTGCCGTGCCACCACTATTCCGCATCATCGCTGAGGAGAGCGGGGCCGACTGGAGTGAAATGTACAAGGTGTTCAACTGTGGTCACCGCATGGAGGTTTATGTAAGTCCAAAGGATGCCCAGAGGGTAATAGACATTAGCCGATCATTCAACATAGATGCACAGGTTGTTGGCCACATCGAGGAAGGGGCTCGTTCACTTACCATCCGCAGCGAGTTTGGTGAGTTCAACTATTGATAAGTTGACAAAGGAGCGCATGCTTGTATAAAACAGTCTGTGAAAAAACTGTGAACTAAAGTTTGGCAGCTACGGCAAAACACGTTACCTTTGCAACCGCAAAACCAATTGGATAGGGGCGTAGCCCAGTTGGTTTAGAGCGCTGCAGTCACATTGCAGAGGTCATCGGTTCGACCCCGATCGTCCCTACCACAAATTCAGGGGCTATGTCAAATTGGCATAGCCCCTGAATTTGTGTGGGTGTAATCAATGTAGGAGAGAGCGTCTAAGGACGCGGTGGCAGCGTGATGGGGAACAATGGGCTGTCGGTGTGGTCCTCATAGATTTTCTGTATTAGGATACTTACAATGTCGGGATGTTGGGATGCGAGGTCATTGTCCTCGTGCGGGTCGGCATCCAAATCATAGAGTGCGGGAATGCCATGATGAACCACAAGCTTCCATTTGCCGCGTCTCACACCCAGCATGTCAGTTTCATGAAACTCCCAATAGAGGTGGTCGTGCATTGGTTGCCGTCCCTTGCCTGTGAGTGTAGGCACAATGCTGATACCATCGGGATTAAGCGTGTTGGAGGCCTCGGGATTGGAAGCATTAAGGCAAACTAGTTGTTTCTGTTTGCGATTGAATCGCAGCTGGATTGCACTCATACCATCAGATCTCTCTACGTTCAGCCTCCTGATTCCTGCCATGTCACAGAACGTTGGCATCAGGTCATAGAAGGCAAAGGGCAGATCGCTGGTGCTGCCCTCGCGAACATGTCCTGGCCAACGGATGATGAACGGAATACGTATGCCTCCTTCATGGGTACTACGCTTGAGTCCACGGAACTTCCCATCGTGGTTGAAAAAGTCGGGGTCAGCACCTCCCTCCTCGTGTGGTCCATTGTCACTTGTGAAGATAAGCACTGTGTTGTCAGACAGCCCTCGTTCTTCCAATAGCTGCATAATCTCACCAACCTGTGCATCAAGACGTGTAATCATGGCTGCAAATTGTGCGTGAGCCTCTGGAGTAGGATTATAGCGCGATGGGTTGTCACCACGATACTCCCGCTCTGGCAGAAGACGTCCACGGAACGACTGTAGTAAGGAGTCGTCGGGCTGACGCAACTCTGCATGCGGAAGAGTGTATGTCAGGATGCCGAAGAACGGCTGCCCTGGCACTTGCTGACGCAGCCACTCCAGTGCATGCTGGTGAATGATGTCGGCACTGTACTGACAACGGTTGTTGTAGTCTTCACCAAACATAGCATATTGGATGTTCTGTTCCAGCACGTCGCGTACAACAGCTGTATCACCCTTTGCACGACTGTAGCGGTTGAGGAAGTTTGGAAAATAGAGATGAGCCTGGAATTGGCAGATGTAACCATAGAACTCATCAACACCGCGCTTGTCTGGTGTTGATGGACTGCCCTCGAAGCCTCCTGCCCACTTACCGAACATACCGGTCCTATATCCTGCAGCCTTGAAAATCTCTGGCAGTACAACATAGGCTGTATCGTAAGGTTCCTGTCCTACAACAGCATAGTCCGTGTTTTGGCCATACTGCACGGCACCTTTCCAGTACTCTTTGTTGCCACGTACGTGGGTATGTCCCGAATGCTGACCAGTCATGAAACAGGCACGAGAAGGTGCAGAAACTGGACTCCCAGCGTATGCCGATGTCATAAGCATACCTTGTGAGGCAAGACGGTCGATGTTTGGTGTCAGGAAATGCTGCTGTCCATAGCATGAGAGGTCACCATAGCCCATATCATCACACATGATATAGATAATGTTAGGCCGCTGTCCGGCAATGGCTGGAATGGCTACTAAGGACAAAACACCTATAGGCGTGAACTGCTTAATGGTTTTCATAGTCGAATAGTTTTATGGTGTTGGCGAGCAAAGATACCCATATTTCCAGACCTGCAAATGGTGAAATGTTAGTTTTTATCAAATAATCACAAAAAAAGAAGGTATGCCGCATGACATACCTTCTTTATGTATGCTCGGCATGAGCATTGTCTAACGGGTGCAAGTCCCGAGTGAGCCCTAATAGCGGGAATCACATAGCCAAGAGCAAGGGTGTCCGTCGCGAGTCGGAATCTGAAAGAAGCTGGCGGCAAACATCTGGCCAGACGTACAGAAACCACATACAAGGCACGGAGCCGTGGGTGAGGCTGCATAACAAGCCAAAGCCCGATAGCTATTCGGAACGGTGAGTGTAAATGTGGCAGGCATAAGATGGAAAGACAATGCCCTTATCCGAGGAGGTCT
>JAFZQR010000056.1 GCA_017620295.1 Bacteroidaceae bacterium | reverse complement strand
TCATGTCTGATGTCACTCTTTGTCGCATCTTTTCCTTTTCTCCTCAGTCACAGAGCCCGCTCTGCTCCTTCGGAGGAAAAGAAAAACCTGCATCCAAATAGTTGCCATCATACATTAAACTAATTATGAACACCTACTTATTGAAGTTTCGGAAGTTCCTAACTTGCCATTTTATATTGGTATAAGCCACATTATGATGGTTTACACCCATGATTGATGTGGAAAAAGTTGTTCCAGGATTAATCACCTCACTTCTAATCCACGTTCTTTCGCCTTAGACTATTAAACTACCATTACTATTGCTAGTGCTATTAACGGTTACAACTCCCATTGTGTCAACCGTTAGTTGGGCATTGACGTAGCACACATTGAATGCGGCCAACAAGAAAAAAGCGATTGTCTACATGATAAATAAATGTTTTATTGCTGCAAAAATATTACATTTATCCAAATTGGTGAATTATATTTGTCGCAATTAGTGAAAAACATTTGTGGAACGTTTCTTATAACAACTGGAATAATCTTATGGTTACTCTTGCATGACTTTCAGAGATGATGTTTCTTTGCAAAACCAAATTGCAAATGCACCCTCGTCAATATGAATAAGAAATTGTATATAAATAAGCTATATATTCGCCGTCTATCTGGGACAGCGAAGCCCTTTAATCTTACATTAGATGTGGGAAGCTGCGCCAAAACATAGTCACCAAACTCAACATATCACATCATATAAGTCCTATGCCACACCTGCATAGGACTTTTTTTGTGCGCATCATCAACAAGAAACCTGCCGACCAAGCAACAATTATCTGCTGTCGAATGAGATGAAACCTGCTGAGGTTTCACTTGTTATCTGCTGAGGTTTCACTTGTTATCTGCCGAGGTTTTACTCGTTATCTGCCGGCATCATGTATATACGCCCCTCTCCAATCGGTGAAGAGGACCTTTAGATGATTGACTGTCAATCAATGTCCGATGAAGGGAGTAATCTATGATTACGACGGAGGTCAGGGGGCGGGGGTGAGTCTATTCACTCTCTAGCGGCAGCGTCATCACGAAGCGGGCACCACCCTTGTAGCTAGTGTCAAGTACCACATCACCACCCAGACGACGGGCAATGTTGCGGGACAATGTCAGGCCTATTCCTGTACCCTCTGCATTGTCATCAAGCTGTACAAATTCCTCGAAAATATGCTCTGCTTCACTTGCAGGTATGCCTGGGCCAGTATCTTCAACAACAAATTCAACCACATCAGATAGAATATTGATTACCAGCGAAGCACGACATCGTTTATCATCTACAGCTTCAACTGATTGCGTTGTCGGTTTTGTGAACTTTGCCGCATTTCCAAGCACCAGTGTCAGAGCCCTTACTGCCTGTCGAAGCTCCGTGACTATGACTACGCTGTCGGTTCCTTCACCAGCCTCAACCTTAAAATCCAGATGCTTTGCAACGCCTATACCAGAAGCATCTATCGCTTTCATAGCTATCAGCAATGGCAGCACGTGATCAGTACGTTCAATCACCGCCTGTGTGTTTGCCTCTGAGAGTTCCAGCATCTTGTTTACGAGCTTGGTGATACGCACTGTATTCTCCGTAATCTGTTTATTGATGTCGATACGTGTCGGCTCATCAAGTTCAGAACCCGAAGAAGTCAGCACCTGTGTAAAGCCTGAGAGAATGTTGAGGGGAGTCCTTATCTCATGCGACACTTGATGGATGAAGTTGGTCTTCATTACAGACGACTCCTTCGCACGGGCATTTGCCACAACCAGCTCAGCATTCTTCTGTTCCAGCTCAGCATTTTTAGCTGCAAGGCGCTTGGCTGAGCGTTGGCGTAACGTAGAGAGGACGCTAAGGAACACAATAATCAACACGAGTGCTATCACAATGCCTATGACACGCTCGCGTGTTATGGCAGAGTTTTGCTTTTCGATAGTGATTTCATGGTCAACTAACAAGCGCTCCTTCTCCTGCATGTCGTAAATAGTGGCCAGTTCAGCGGCATCACTCTGCTTCTGCCAAAGTATGGCAGAATCCAAGGCGGCACATAGCATCATGCCTGTCTGCATGGCACTAAACAGGCGACCGGCACTAGCCTCTGCGCGGAATTTCGGAAGTACTAGCTGCTGTATGTTTTCCAGATTCAGCTCTCGTCCCCAATGTTTCATCAACGAGTCGAGACCCTTATAATTGTCGGCAGCCTCTTCCCACCGTCCACATTCAGCCAAATACTCACACGCATCAATCTTGCCAACGCTGGTTTTGGCATAATCTGTGGCGCAATATTTCTCAAAAGCAGCCTCGGCCTTATCATATTCCCCAGCATGATTGTAAACCAAAGCTCTCATCAAGTCAACCCTACATTGGAACAAATCTACCCTATTATTCAGATGACCTGGGAACTTACGATAGAGGTACAATGCCGAATCCGAGCGGTCAACCCACTTAGAAGCCTGTTCTATCTGTTTTTCATTCAGGTAGTTGGTTGCTGCGTTTATGGCAGTCATCGTCATATCATCATAGCTGCGGGCGATGGAGTCGCCCTCTGCCAGCTGCACAGCCAAAGAGAAAGCGTCATCAAGGCTTCTCTCACCCTCCTCAAGAGAGCCGAGATGGATTTGACACAGGCCTATGGTTGATTTCAGATGCAGCATCAAACGATCATGTGTATAGCCCGTATGCTCCAGCGTCGTTACCACAGGCAATGCAACTCTCAAGGCACCACCGTAGTCTTCCTTACCCTTGAGCAGCATGGACAGATAGCAGGCAGCGTTGACAAACATCGTGCTGTCACAGTCCTCTCCCAAGCCCGCTTCCACGACTTTCCTATAGTAATAAATAGCTGCACGATGCTGGGTGAGATTGTGATGTGCAATGCCCAGCATATAGTTGGCCTGCAATTCAGTTATGGCCTTGGCTGCCAACAGGCTGTCGGCTACAACAATCATCTCCTGATAGTTCTGATGCTGATTCAAGCTATCGACCAGGCTTTCCGCATCCGTAAACGTCCTGGAAGCTTGTTCTTCAGCCTGTTTATGACATGACACAAGCAGGCCTACGATAGCCACAAGGAGTAAAAGACTTCTACAGTTGTATGTTGAGGATTTACACATGACTTTCTTATGTTTGGCTAGCAAAGGTACAATAATAATGGCGTTTTGCGCAAAGAAATGTCAAATAAGACTGCCAGGAACAATAAAAATACCATATCATAGGCATTTTTCCACTTTTTTGGCCTACCTTTGCATCGCTTTAAACCATATATAAGTAATAAACCATAAGACAATGAAAGCATTTGTATTCCCGGGTCAAGGTGCACAGTTCCCCGGTATGGGTAAAGACCTCTATGAAAGCAACGCAGAAGCCAAGTCCCTCTTTGACAAAGCCAACGATATTCTGGGGTTTGACATCACTAAGATAATGTTTGAAGGTACTGCCGAGGAGTTGAAGCAGACCAAGGTGACACAGCCTGCTGTGTTCCTGCACAGTGTAATCACAGCCATCTGTCTGGGCGACAAGTTCCAGCCCGACATGGTTGGCGGACATTCACTCGGCGAGTTCAGCGCACTTGTTGCTGCTGGCGCACTCAGCTTCGAGGATGGCCTGCGACTGGTTAGCGCACGTGCTCAGGCTATGCAGAAAGCATGCGAGGCACAGCCGTCCACAATGGCTGCCGTATTGGCTTTGCCCGACGAGACTGTAGAGAAGGTTTGTCAGGATGTGACAGCCGAGGTAGGCACTGTGGTAGCAGCCAACTACAACTGCCCTGGACAGCTCGTAATCAGCGGTACTGTTGAAGCTGTCAACGAGGCTTGCGCACGTCTGAAGGCCGCTGGTGCCAAGCGCGCTCTTCCATTGCCTGTAGGCGGTGCGTTCCACAGCCCACTCATGCAACCTGCCAAGGACGAGCTTCAGGCTGCTATCGAGGCTACAGAGTTCTCAACACCTAAATGCCCCATCTACCAGAACGTTGACGGCAAAGCTCACACCGACGCTGCCGAAATCAAGCAGAACCTCATAGCACAGCTCACAGCAAGTGTACGCTGGACTCAGGAAGTGGAAGCTATGCTGGCAGCAGGCGCAACCGAGTTCACTGAGTGCGGTCCTGGCAAGGCTCTGCAAGGTATGATAGCAAAGATTGCCAAGGGTGCCGAGGGCATCACCATTCAAGGTGCCACCGACATGTAAGGCATGACAGACTACTGAGTGACAATTATCGTGGCTTGTATCGAACCTAAGTGAGTCCGACGCAAGCCACGAATGCTTTAACCACAAATACAACGATGAACGACAAACTGACTATATACCAAGTCTTTACCCGACTATTCGGCAGCGACAAAGGAACAAACCAACAGTGGGGCGACAAAGCTGTAAACGGATGCGGAACAATGGCTGACTTCAGCACCACTGCCCTGAAGAACATCAAGCAGCTAGGCTTCACCCACATCTGGTACACAGGTGTTATTGAACACGCCACACAGACCGATTTCTCAGCCTTCGGCATCAAACGGGACCATCGCGCCGTTGTGAAGGGAAAGGCAGGCTCGGCCTACGCCATCAAGGACTACTACGACATTGACCCTGATATTGCCACCAGCGTACCAGCTCGTATGCGTGAGTTTGAGTTGCTCGTGCGCCGCACACACAGGGCTGGATTGAAGGTGCTGATGGACTTCGTACCAAACCATGTGGCACGACAGTACCACAGCGATGTATGCCCAGAAGGCGTTGAGGATCTTGGTGCGTCCGACAACACAGCCCTCCACTTCTCGCCCGACAACAATTTCTACTACTTCCCCGGCGAGAGCTTCCATACCAACTTCGACCTCCAACAGGGCGAGAACGAGCCATATACGGAGAATCCAGCACGCGCCACCGGCAACGATGTATTCTCTTCATACGCCCAGCAGAACGACTGGTATGAGACCATCAAACTAAACTACGGCGTTGACTACACAGCTGGCCGCACCACCCATTTCTCACCTGTTCCATCAACATGGAAGAAGATGCTCGACATACTGCTCTTCTGGGCCGACAAGGGCATAGACGGCTTCCGCTGCGACATGGCAGAGATGGTACCCGCAGAGTTCTGGGGATGGGCTATCTCACAAGTGAAGAAAGAACACAAGGACATCATATTCATTGCCGAGATATATGGTCCCGATGCCTACCGCACATACCTGACACAAGGCCATTTCGACTACCTCTACGACAAGGTCGGACTATACGACACACTACGTGCCGTGACCTGCTCCAACGCCAACGCCGCAAACATAACCTCGTGCTGGCAAGCTGTCAATGACATACGCCCACACATGCTGTCATTCCTGGAGAACCACGACGAACAGCGCATAGCCTCAGACTTCTTTGCAGGCGACGGCGAACACGGACGTGCCGCCATGCTCGTGGCTGCAACATTCAGCAATGGGCCTGTGATGGTTTACTTTGGACAGACTCTTGGAGAGAGAGGTATGGACAGCGAGGGCTTCAGCGGTCGCGACGGACGAACCACCATCTTCGACTACTGGACAGTTGACACCGTGACACGATGGCGCAATGGCGGCAAGTTTGACGGAAGGAAACTAACCCCGCAAGAGACCGACCTCCAACAGTTCTACTCCCGCCTACTGCACGTATGTACGGAAGAGCCAGCCATCAGCAATGGCGACTTCTACGATCTCATGTATGTCAACCCAAGCAGTAACCTGTTCAACCCGCATCGTCACTACGCCTACCTTCGTCGCTATAAGGACGAGGTCATACTCTGCGTGGCCAACTTTGACGAACACGAGGCAGACATAGCCGTGAACATCCCCGAGCATGTCTTTGAACTATACTCACTCCGTCCTAATAAGCGCGTCCATGCCACCGACCTGCTCACCGACAAGAGCCTCAACCTTAGCTTCAGTCCTGAGCGTCCTGCCACTATCCACGTGCCTGCACTTGGTGGTGTGATGCTGAAAATGATTGTGAAATCACATATTGCCAAATCATAAATTGTCCAATTGTAAATTGTCCAATTGTCCAATATCATTATGCCTGACGAACATATTCCAAGTCCATTTTCCTTCCTTGCCGATTTCGATGGCGACGACAAATCAATATTCGACATTGAGCTACCGGCAACGATTCCTGTCATACCGCTGCGAGACTCCGTACTGTTCCCTGGTGTGATACAGCCATTGCCCATTGGGCGCAAGAGTTCCATACGTCTGGCCCAACGAGCCTGCAACAACAACACGTTCATAGCCGTTGTCACACAGCTCAAGCCGGAACAGGACCTCCCCACACCAGCCGATATGCATCCTGTGGGAGTGGCGGCACGAGTGCTGCGGGTATATGAGATGCCCGACGATACCTGCATGGTACTGATGCAGGGACTGTCTGCCATCGAAATAGACTCTATGGCTGATAATGGCGACCACCTTGTGGCAACAGCACACATCAGAGAGGAGCTACTCGACGAGATGCACAACCGCACCTACAGCATCCTCAGCCAGACCATCCGAGACCGTCTCATTGAGTTTGCACAGCTCAATGGCATGCCGCAAACGACACCAACAGAGATACGCAACGCCTCTATGATGCGCTTCTTCGTAAACTTCGTGTGCTGCACCATGCCTATAGAGGGAAAGACCAAGATGAAACTGCTCATGGAGAAGAGTCCTGTGGAGAGAGCCACAAACCTCATGCGCATCATCTCGCGTGAACTGCAGTTCGCACACATACGCAACGACATTCAGCAGAAGACACAAGTTGATCTCAACAAACAGCAACGGGAGTACTACCTACAACAGCAACTACGCAACATCCAGGACCAGCTAGGCGAGCATTCTGGCAATGACATCGAGGAGCTGCAACAGAAAAGCAAAAAGAAGAAATGGAACGAGAACGTAGCCAAGCAGTTCAACCATGAGCTTGACAAGCTGCGCCGACTCAACCAGCAGAGTCCCGACTATCAGGTGCAGTACAACTACCTTGAGACCATGCTTCAGCTGCCATGGGGTGAGATGACCAAGGACAAGCTGAACCTGAAGAATGCTGAACGTGTACTCAATCGCGACCACTACGGCATGAAAGAGGTGAAGGAGCGCATACTGGAACATCTGGCTGTGATGCACATGAACGGAGGCAAGAAGAAAAGCACCATCATCTGCCTATACGGTCCTCCAGGAGTGGGCAAGACATCGCTGTGCCGCTCAATTGCCACAGCCCTCAACCGCAAGTACGTAAGAGCATCGCTAGGCGGACTTCACGACGAAGCCGAGATACGAGGCCATAGACGCACATACATCGGAGCTATGCCTGGACGCATCATCAAAGACCTTATTAAAGCAGGAGCCTCTAACCCGGTGTTCGTACTTGACGAGATAGACAAAGTAACAGAACACACCCATAACGGAGACCCTGCCAGCGCACTTCTTGAGGTGCTGGACCCAGAGCAGAACGCATCATTCCACGACAACTTCCTTGAGGTAGATTACGACCTGAGCAACGTTATGTTCATTGCTACAGCCAATAACGTGGGAACTATTCCACGTCCGCTCCTTGACCGCATGGAACTCATAGAGGTCAACGGCTACATCACAGAGGAGAAGATAGAGATAGCCAAGCGCCATCTCATACCACGAGTGAAGGAAAACTGCGGTCTCCAGTCCAACAACGAGCTTAAGTTCACACCTGCTGCTCTGGAGTATGTCATCGAGAACTATACCCGAGAGAGCGGTGTACGCGGACTGGAAAAGGAGCTAGAGCGTTTCTTCCGCAAGACAGTGCTGTTCTACGAGCGCGAGTCTGTCTTCCCTGCCACCCGAATAGGCATCAACGAGGTGAAGCAGATGCTGGGCAAGCCCAAGTATATGCGCGACACCTATCAAGGCAATGATTTTGCCGGAGTGGTGACGGGTCTGGCGTGGACAAGCGTTGGCGGTGAAATACTCTTCATTGAGACCTCACTCAGCCGAGGCAAGGGGCAGAAGCTCACACTCACGGGCAACCTTGGCGACGTGATGAAGGAAAGTGCCGTGCTGGCATTAGAGTTCATCAAGGCACATGCCGAGCGACTCAACATCGACATGCGTATCTTCGACAACTACAACCTGCATGTCCATGTACCTGAAGGAGCTGTGCCAAAGGACGGCCCAAGCGCAGGCATAACCATGACCACATCCATGGTATCTGCCCTTAAGCAATGCAAGGTACGACCCAATCTGGCCATGACAGGAGAGATTACCCTTCGTGGCAAGGTATTGCCTGTTGGAGGCATCAAGGAGAAAATACTTGCAGCCAAACGGGCTGGCATAACCGATATCATTCTATGTCAGGACAATCGCAAGGACATAGACGATATAGACCAGATTTATCTCAAGGGGTTGACGTTCCACTATGTATCAACCATCTTCGATGTTCTGGAATTTGCACTCCTTGATGAGACCGTCAATAGCCCAATCCACTTTGATTTAAGCGAAAAGAAGGATGATTAGCATCGTCACAATTGCTATAAATCAATAAAATTACAGCCTAATTACTTTTTATTTGACAGCGAAACAGAGCTATTACTGACAAATCGCTAAGTTTGCAACGTAAAACAAGCAATCAATGTTCAACATGCAAAGCACATATTGGTGGTGGCGTAACTCAGGACCCGAAAGGCTGTGAGTCAAATGCCACTATACATATACAATGTATAAAGAGCCTGCCGGGATAATACTCACGACAGGCTCTTTTCTTATCTCTACAATAACATCAAACACAATCATAAATATGAAAGAAGGTTTCTACGGTAAATTTGGTGGTGCCTATGTACCAGAAATTCTCTATGCCACGGTGACAAGCCTGCAACAGCAGTATCGGGAAATCATTGATAGCAAGGAATTTCAGGACGAGTACTCACAACTGCTGCGCGACTATGTTGGACGTCCGTCACCACTCTACCTTGCCCGTCGCATGAGTGAACGCTACGGTTGCCGTCTCTACCTCAAACGCGAGGACCTCAACCACACTGGCGCACACAAGATCAATAACGCCATTGGCCAGATACTGCTAGCTCGTAAGATGGGCAAGAAACGCATTATAGCTGAGACGGGAGCTGGACAACACGGTGTTGCTACAGCCACTGTTTGCGCCTTGATGAATATGCCATGCCGTGTTTATATGGGAGCGACCGATGTTGAGCGCCAACGTGTCAACGTAGAGCGGATGCGGATGCTGGGAGCTGAGGTTTATCCAGTCCAAAGCGGCAACAAGACTCTGAAAGATGCAACCAACGAGGCCATACGCGACTGGTGTTGCCACCCTGCCGACACCTTCTACATCATAGGCTCCACAGTGGGGCCACACCCCTACCCCGATCTAGTGGCACGGCTTCAAAGCGTGATAAGTAAAGAGATAAAGACACAGCTCATGGAACATGAGGGGCGTGACTACCCCGACATACTCATGGCGTGTGTTGGAGGTGGTTCCAACGCAGCAGGTACCATATTCCATTATATTGATGATATGCGTGTACGCATTTATCTCGGTGAGGCAGGAGGCAAAGGCGTGGATAGCGGACTTACAGCTGCCACCATACACTGCGGCACTCTTGGCATCATCCACGGCGCACGTACACTTGTCATGCAGACTGAAGACGGACAGATTACAGAACCATACAGTATCTCTGCCGGGCTGGACTACCCAGGCATTGGTCCTATGCACGCCCACCTGGCCGACACTCATAGAGCCACCGTCATGGCCATTAACGATGATGAGGCTCTTAAGGCAGCCTTTGAGCTTACACGCCTTGAGGGCATCATCCCCGCATTGGAAAGCGCCCACGCCTTAGCCATGCTACCGAAAATTGATTTCAAGCCCTCCGATGTCGTGGTGCTGACTGTCAGCGGACGCGGGGACAAAGACCTCACAACTTACCTAAAGGCTCTGTAAGATGAATTACCACACCTCCACACGCCGCATACTCGGCGACCTCTACACACCCGTCAGCGTTTACCTGCGCTTACGTGACCTGTACCCTCAAAGTGCATTAATGGAATCGTCGGATTATCACGGTAATGACAATGCCCGCTCATTCATCGCACTACATCCCATTGCCAGTGTAAGCATTGCCCACGGTCAAGCCACAACAGTCCTACCCGACGGCAACTCGGAGACACGCATCATTAACAATGATGCTGGCTGCGACGTAGCATCCGTAATCGAGACCTTTATCAAACAATTCCATATCGAAGGTGAACAAAACGAGTTCTGCGGGCTTTACGGCTACACGACATTCAACGCTGTGAGATATTTTGAAGGAATTAATGTCAAGGACGAGACACAAGACAGCAACGATGCCCCTGACCTCCTGTATATTTTATATAAATATGTAATTGTCTTCGACCATTTCAACAACACCATGACACTTATTGAGCTGTTGGAGGATGAAGAGAAGAGCAACCTAGACACGATTGAGAGCAAGCTGCGAAGCCCACTCTCCACCACATACGATTTCCACGCAGTGGGCAATGTGGACAGCACACTGACCGATGATGAACACAGAGCCAACATACGCGAGGGCATACGCCACTGTCTGCGAGGCGATGTGTTCCAGATTGTGCTTTCACGACGCTTCCGTCAGCGTTATGAAGGCGATGACTTCAAGCTTTACAGAGCCTTGCGAAGCATTAACCCGTCGCCTTATCTATTCTACTTTGACTTCGGAGGCTTCCGCATCTTTGGTTCATCCCCAGAGACCCATTGCCGCATCGATGGCAAAACGGCCTACATCGACCCCATAGCAGGTACAACACGCCGCACAGGAAACGCTGAACAAGACCGGAAAAATGCTGAATACCTGCGCAATGACCCCAAGGAAAATGCCGAACACGTGATGCTTGTTGACCTTGCACGTAATGATCTTTCACGCAACTGCCACGGTGTACATGTGGAGTTTTTCAAAGATATGCAGTACTACAGTCATGTCATCCACCTTGTATCACGTGTCAAGGGAACACTGAACGATGGTGCATCACCTATCCGCGCCTTTATCGACACATTCCCAGCTGGCACACTCTCTGGTGCGCCAAAAGTTAGAGCCATGCAGATCATATCCGAGCTGGAGCCACATAACCGAGGAGCCTATGGAGGCTGCATAGGCTTCATTAGTCTGGACGGCTCACTCAACCAAGCAATAACAATCCGCACCTTCGTCAGCCGCAACAGTGAGTTGTGGTTCCAAGCTGGTGGAGGCATTGTAGCAAAGAGTGATGTTGAGTATGAGCTACAGGAAGTAAACAATAAACTGGGTGCACTCCGACGTGCCATAACAGAGGCTGAGAAACTATGAAAACGATTATTATTGACAACTACGACTCCTTCACCTACAACCTCCTGCACCTGGTGCGCGAGTTGGGAGTCGAATGTACAGCTGTACGCAATGACAAGTTTGCCATTACCGACCTTGAGCCATACGACAAGATTATCCTATCACCAGGACCTGGCATCCCATCAGAAGCAGGTCTGCTTACAGAGGTAATACGTCATTATGCAGGTAAAAAGCCTATACTTGGTGTATGCTTAGGCCACCAAGCCATTGGAGAAGTCTTCGGTGGCAAACTAATCAACCTCGCAGAAGTATGGCATGGTGTGCAGACACCCGTCACAATAACCACCGACGACTATATCTTCAAAGGTCTGCCACGCGAACTGCCCGTAGGGCGATACCATTCTTGGGTCGTGGATCGCGACACCCTTCCCTCCTGCCTGGAAGTCACGGCCTTAAGCGAAGAGGGACAGATCATGGCTCTTCGTCATCGCAGCCTCGACATACGTGGCATACAGTTCCACCCCGAGAGTGTACTCACACCGCAAGGCAAGCAGATGATTGATAACTGGCTTCGCAACTGAGATTATACCATCACCACGTCAATACTTATTACACTTTTCAAATTCCTAAGTAGGTGTTCACAATTAGTTTTATGTATTTGTTCAGCTATTTGGATGCAGTTTTTTCTTTTCTCCGAAGGAGCAGAGTGGACTCTGTGACTGAGGATAAAAGGAAAAGATGCACCAAAGAGCGAACAAAGACATGAAAACACCTACAATGCTGGATATAGTAAAATAATTTTGAACACCTACTTATAAAAAGAAACTTCATTATGAAAGCAATATTAAACAAGCTTCTTTCTGGCGAGACACTGTCACGCCAAGAGACACACGACATCATGCTGGGCATAGTAGCACAGCGTTATAACGAACATCAGATTGCAGCCTTCCTCATGAGCATCCAGATGCGAGGCGCGTCTGTTGACGAACTGCTCGGACTGCGTGACGGACTGCTGGAAACAGGCAAGCACATTGACCTCAGCGACTACAACACACTCGACATCGTTGGCACCGGCGGCGACCAGAAGAACACTTTCAACATCTCCACCTGCTCAGCCTTTGTCATAGCCGGTGCAGGATTCAAAGTGACGAAACATGGCAACGGAGCCAGCTCGTCAGTAAGCGGTGCAAGCAATGTGTTACAAGCTCACGGAGTGAAGTTCACAGACGATGCCGACAAGCTCAAGCGCAGCCTTGATGAAACAGGCATCTGCTATTTCCATGCTCCACTCTTTGCTTATGGGATGAAGTTCGTAGGACCTGCACGCAAGGCGCTGGGTGTACCTACCTGTTTTAACCTGCTAGGCCCGTTGGTCAACCCTTGCCAACCCATGAACTCACTGCACGGCACCGCCAATCAAGCACAGCTACGTCTCTACCACAGCATACACCAGAGTATCGGAGACAACTTTGGCATCATCACCAGCTATGATGGCTACGATGAGATTTCACTCACCAGTGGCTTCAAGTTCATCACCAACAACTTCGAGAAGGTCTATACGCCAAAAGACCTTGGGCTAAACTACGTGGAACCATCAGACATCTACGGTGGCACCACCGCAGCTGATGCTGCACGTATTTTTGATTCTGTGCTGGATGGCACATCCACAGAGGCCCAAAAGAGCGTTATTCTGGCCAACGCAGCATGTGGTATCAGCGTCATGGACCGCAACCTCAGCATCGAAGAGTCCATAGAAATGGCTCGCGAGTCTATAGACAGCGGCAAAGCCTTCGCAGCCCTACGTCGTTTTATTGAGATTAATTCCTGATTTCACGAGCCAGACAATGAAAGATATTCTTGAGGAGATTGTAGCATACAAGCGCAAGGAGGTGGAAGCGGCCCGCCAAGCCTTACCTGAACGCGAGTTGCACCGTAGCGTGGAAGCCATCATAGAACATGATGGTGGAATAGCTACACGCTCCATGTCAAAAGCGTTAGCAGCCTCAGCCACAGGTATCATATCAGAGTTCAAGCGCAAGTCACCCAGCAAGGGTTGGATCAAGGAGGATGCACGTCCCGAGGACATTGTACCAGACTATGAGAAGGCAGGAGCAGCAGCCTGTTCCATACTTACCGACGAGAAGTTCTTCGGAGGGTGCCAAGAGTTCATACAGACCGTCCGTCCACTCGTAAGCTTGCCTTTGCTTCGCAAGGACTTTATCATAGATGAATACCAACTTTTCGAAGCCAGGCGCATAGGTGCCGATGCTGTATTGCTCATTGCAGCCTGCCTAAGCCTGGACACATGCCGTACACTCATGACAACAGCCCATGAACTTGGTCTTGAGGTTCTGTTGGAGGTTCATCACGAACACGAGTTGGATTATTGTGACCTTGATGCCGAAATGATAGGCGTGAACAATCGCAACCTCGGTACTTTCATCACCGATGTCCAGAACTCCTTCCGCCTTATAGACCGCCTGCCGTCAGACCGCATACTCGTCAGCGAGAGCGGTATCAGCCATTCAGAGACCATACGTTTGCTTAGAGCAGCTGGTTTCAGAGGCTTCCTCATCGGTGAGACCTTCATGCGCACTGCCGCCCCTGCCGACACCCTACGCCAGCTCATAGCAGACATCACCAATAACGACTAGACAGGCTGTAACAAATGATTATCAAGGTCTGTGGGATGCGCGAGCCACACAACATACGCGCCGTGGAACAGATGGCAGCTCCCGACTGGATGGGATTCATCTGCTATGAGCGTTCACCTCGCTTCGTAGCCACACGACCTGCCTATATGCCATGCAACGGAATCAAACGTGTGGGAGTATTCGTAAATCCTACTTTAGACTATGTGGCTCTACGCGCTAGAGAACTGGAACTGGATATGATACAACTGCATGGTTCCGAGACCCTAGACTTCTGCGCCAAGGTTAAGTCTGCACTACAGCTACCCATAATTAAGGCTGTAAGCATCAGCGCCGCCTCCGACCTCCCCGCACAGGCTGTCGCTCCTGATGTCATAGACTACTATCTGTTTGATACCAAGTGCAGTGGATATGGAGGAAGCGGACAACAATTTGATTGGAGCATCCTAAGTCACTACCACTCCAACAAGCCGTTCCTACTCAGCGGTGGCATAGGACCTGATGATGCAGCAGCCATCAGCGCAATGAGCCACCCACGATGCATAGGTATAGACCTTAACTCCCGTTTTGAGACTGCCCCGGCAATCAAGGACACATCAAGCCTAACCAAGTTCATTACATACATCCGCAACCACACACAGTCATCACACATAATTTAATCCTAGACATGAATCGCATCAACTCTCTCTTTGCCTCCAAGCACGAAGGCATCCTCTCACTATACTTCTGTGCTGGCCATCCAGCACCTGACACCGCAGCATCTATTCTGCAAACCATGCAACGGAGAGGAATAGACATGGCTGAGATAGGCATACCCTTCAGCGACCCAATGGCAGATGGTCCTGTTATACAAGACGCTGCAACAAAAGCGCTAAACGGCGGCATGACACTACGGAAACTGTTCAACGAGCTTCGTGATCTGCGACAGCCAAGTGACCCAACAGCCACCCCTGTAACTATGCCACTGCTGCTCATGGGCTATCTTAACCCCATTATTCAATATGGCTTTGAGCATTTTTGCCAAAGCTGCAAAGAGGTTGGCATAGACGGAGTCATCATCCCCGACCTGCCTTTTGCCGATTATATAGAAGACTTCAAGCCTATAGCCGACCGCTACGACCTGCGGATTGTAATGCTCATAACCCCTGAGACTTCAGACGAGCGCATACGCTTCATCGACGACAACACCGATGGATTCATATACATGGTAAGCTCGGCTGCCACCACTGGTGCACAACATGAGTTCGACAGCCAAAAGCAGGCTTACTTCAACCATGTAAACAACATGAACCTTCACAACCCTCGTATGATTGGGTTTGGCATTTCAAATAAACAGACGCTGAAAAGCGCTCAACAGAATGCCGCTGGAGCCATCATTGGTTCAAAGTTTGTCACACTACTCGATGAGACCGGCGATGCCGACAAAGCACTCGACAAACTCTTTGAGGCGTTGGAAAAATAGATGCTATTCGGTCTGCAGCACCCCATTAACATAGTTGCCGCGACGAATGACATGCCCGTTCCTGTCCTTCTCTACAAATGAGCCGTCACGCAGATTGCGGTGGTAGGAGCCTTCAAAACGAACACCATCTGGAGTTTCCATCACACACAGCCCCTCCTTCTCGCCACGACGGAAATGGCCTTTGAACTTTGTGCCATCCTTCTGACGGAGAATACCCTCTCCATCCATCAGGCCATCCAGCCATTCACCATCGTAGATGTCACCGTTGGCCCACGTATATTTGCCACGACCCGATTTCTTGTCATCGCGCCACTGACCAACATATGTGGTGCCATCAGGTGCTGTAAAAGTTCCAGTGCCATGCTTCAGGCCTGCACGGAACTGTCCATTGTAGCAGCTGCCATTGGCATAATAGAAGATACCGTCTCCCTGCCGCTGGCTATGCACGTACTGTCCCTCGTAGCGGTCACCATTATTGAAGGTGTAGATGCCGCGTCCATGCAGTTCATCGTTGGAGAAATCACCTATATAGATGTCACCATTGTGATATACATACGTACCCTTGCCATTCATCATGCCTTCATGCCAGTTGCCTGTATAGCTTGAATGGTTCGCCCAAGTAAACGTTCCTTCACCCTCTTTCAGGTCGTTCTCCCAATTGCCTTGATAACTGTCGCCATGAGCGTAGGTGTAGGTGCCGAATCCTGAACGCAGATCCTGATGCCATTGGCCATCATATACATCGCCATTATAATAGTACATGATGCCCTGTCCCTGCTGGAAATCGCGGAACCACAGGCCTACATATTTGTTGTTGTTCTGGAAATAGTAGGTACCCGACCCATGCTGCTGGTCCTGAAACCATTCACCTTCATAGCGTTCACCATCGCGGAAGTTATATACTCCGTAGCCCTGACGCTTCCCTTTGACATAATCGCCATCGTAGGTATCGCCTGTAGGGAACACTGTCCTACCCTTACCGTATGGCTTGCCCTTGAACATCTCACCCTGGTACTCACCTCCGTCGCGGAAGGTGTAGTTTCCGATGGTTATCTCCTGGGCCTGGGCTAACGACTGCAGCATGAAGAGCGACACAAGCATGACACTCACCCTTGCCGTACTGCGGTTCAGATATCTAGATATACTATTATATATAATGGTAGAGAACATATTAATGACCTGACGGGTCTTTCCTTTGGATTGACAAATGTATAGTAAAGCTCTGATATGACAAAAATCATTAAGCACTTTTAACCCAAAAGTATCATTCTGCATTCTTTCCACCACTACAATCGCGTTTTTACTGCAAATAGAACAAAAGCTTTAATCAAATAAACGTATCTTTGCACCATGACACCTCATCCCAACATATTCAATCGTGCCGAGATGCTGCTTGGCATGGAAGCGATGGAACAATTAGCTCGCGCAAGGGTTATCATCTTCGGTGTTGGCGGAGTTGGCAGTTGGTGTGCCGAGAGTCTGGTGCGGACAGGCATAGGGCATCTGACAATTGTCGATTCCGACCGCGTGGCACCATCCAACGTCAACCGCCAGGCAATGGCAACAACGGCTACCATCGGACAGGTCAAGGTGGAAGCACTTAGGCAACGCCTCCTAGAAATCAACCCCGAAGCCGACATCCGTGCTATTCAAGGGATATACAGCAACGATTCGAGTAGTGAGTTTAAGTTGGAGAGCTACGACTATATAGTGGATGCCATAGACAGCTTGCAGCACAAAGCCACCCTGATACTGAACGCCACCTCCCTACCCCGCCACACAGGTTTCGTCTCATCCATGGGAGCAGCCCTTAAGCTAGACCCCACCAAGATTGCTGTCAGCGAGTTCTGGCAAGTAAAGGGATGTCCTTTGGCACGCGCCCTTCGCACACGCTTCAAGCGTGACAAGACATTTCCCAAGCGCAAGTTCTTCACAGTCTATTCGCCAGAGATAGTTCAGAACCAAACAGCATCGACACCTTCAGAGTGCAATGCCCAGGCTGAAGACAACAAGAATCTTGATACCTGGACATCAAAGAAAGCACAAGTAAATGGTTCACTGGCTCATATCACTGCGATATTCGGCTTCACAATGGCTGGATTAGTCATCAAAGACCTCTGCTACAAGAAAAAAGAGGTTTTGGATTTGGCAATACAAGAAAAGGATGTACCTTTGCAACAGTGAGAACTTAAAAGCATAACAAGTCTATTAACCTTAATTCATAACTTAACATCATTCAAAACTATGAAGAAGAAATTTGTTTGCACCGTATGCGGTTACATCCACGAGGGTACAGAGGCACCTGAACGCTGCCCAGTATGTAAGGCTCCAGCTGCCAAGTTCAAGGAGATGGAAGACGATGAACTAGAGTTCGTGACAGAACATGAGATTGGCGTGGCCAAGGACGTTGACCCTGAGATTCTTGCAGGTCTGCGTGCTCACTTCGAGGGCGAGTGTACCGAAGTTGGTATGTATCTGGCTATGGGTCGTCAGGCTCATCGCGAAGGCTATCCCGAAATCGGTGAGGCTTTCCGTCGCTATGCCTTGGAGGAGGCCGACCATGCTGCCCGCATAGCAGAACTGCTAGGTGAGTGTGTATGGGACACCAAGACCAATCTCAAAAAGCGTATGGAAGCTGAGAGCGGTGCCTGCACAGGCAAGATGGACATTGCCAAGAAGGCTAAGGCTCTGAACCTCGACGCTATCCACGACACCATCCACGAAATGGCAAAGGACGAAGCTCGCCACGGTCGCGGCTTCTACGGTCTCTACAAGCGTTACTTCGGATAAGGTTCAAACCTGTCCACATAATCAAATAGGAGAGGCTGTGTCAAAATGCATGACACAGCCTCTCGATTGTTCTTTACAACGAATTACACTAATTATCCGAATTGTTGAGAAGCCTCTTAGACAAGCATTTAAGGAATTCGTCTAATTCGTCTAATTAGTTGTGGGTATTAACCGTGAAGGTCAATTCCTTGTCTGTGTCAGCTTCTGCTGTCACAACAACGGTCTCAGAGGGATGCAACCGCTCATCCAGTATCATTTGGCATATAGCATCCTCTATGCTGGTCTGAAGCAGACGCTTGAGCGGTCTGGCTCCGAACTGCACATCATATCCTTTGTTGGACAGCCACGAGCGGGCAGAGTCGGTCAACTCAAGGTCGTAACCCATGTCGGCAATACGTTTCACGAGTGGTCGGCTCTCGATGTCCACAATCTTGAACAAGCTCTGACGGTCAAGCTGGTCAAAGAAGATGATATCGTCCAGACGGTTGAGGAACTCTGGTGCGAACTGACGCTGCAATGTTTTCTGAATGATGCTACGTGCCTGCTCACGGTTGTTGGCACTCCCGACTCGTGTGAAGCCTATGCCCTGCCCGAACTCCTTCAGCTGGCGTGTTCCGCTGTTTGATGTCATGATAATGATGGTGTTGCGGAAATCCACGGTGGTTCCGTTACCATCGGTCAGACGTCCTTCATCCATCACTTGAAGCAGCACGTTGAAGATGTCGGAATGAGCCTTCTCAATCTCATCAAGAAGCACAATGCTATAGGGCTTGCGACGCACACGCTCAGTGAGCTGTCCGCCCTCTTCATAGCCTACGTATCCTGGAGGCGCACCGACCATCCGGCTTACGGTGTGCTTCTCCATGTACTCGCTCATGTCTATTCTGATCAAGGCGTCCTCGCTGCCGAAGAGTTCCACAGCCAAGCGCTTGGTCAGATAGGTCTTGCCCACACCTGTAGGCCCCAGGAACATGAATGTGCCTATGGGTTTATTGGGGTCTTTCAGCCCCACGCGTGAACGCTGTATGGCTTTCACCACTTTCTCCACAGCCTCATCCTGTCCTACAATCGAACCCTTGAGTGCTTCACCAAGGTTGCGGAGACGGGTATTCTCGTCCTGTCCCACTCTCTGCACTGGTATGCCAGTCATCATGGACACAACATCGGCTATGACATTTTCGTCTATAGGCTCACGCTTATCCTGCAAGCTCAGTTCCCAGTCTTTCTTCAGTTGAGCCAGCCGTTCCATCTCGTTGGCAAGTTGGTCACGATACTCTGCAGCCAGCTCGAAGTTCTGATGCTGGACAGCCTCGTTCTTCTTCTCTGTGAGATGCTGACAGAGCTGCTCCTTGAGAATGATGTCATTGCTTAGAGGCACGTTGACCAGATGTGCTTTTGAACCAGCCTCATCAAGAGCATCGATAGCCTTGTCGGGCAGCACACGGTCTGTGACATAACGTTCGGTCAGGCGTACACAAGCCCACAAAGCATCATCGGAGTAGCGCACGTGGTGGTGTTCCTCATAGCGGTCCTTGATATTCTGGAGTATCTGATAGGTTTCATCTGCCGTTGTTGGCTCAACCATCACCTTTTGGAAACGACGTTCCAGTGCACCGTCTTTCTCGATGCTCTTCTTGTATTCGTCGATGGTTGTGGCGCCTATGCACTGCACCTCGCCTCTGGCCAATGCAGGCTTCAGCATATTGGCAGCATCCATAGTGCCTGCGGCAGAGCCAGCTCCAATGATGGTGTGTATCTCATCAATAAACACCAGTATCTCAGGATGTTCTTGCAGTTCGTTAATGATAGCCTTTATCCTCTCCTCGAACTGGCCGCGATACTTTGTTCCTGCCACCACAGCTCCAAGGTCGAGCATGATGATGCGCTTGTCAAAGAGCAGTCGTGCCACCTTACGCTCCACGATCCTCTGTGCCAGTCCTTCTACAATGGCACTCTTGCCAACGCCAGGCTGACCGATGAGTATGGGGTTGTTCTTCTTGCGACGACACAGTATCTGAGCCACTCGCTGGATCTCTTTCTCACGTCCCACCACAGGGTCAAGCAGATGCTCGGCAGCAGCCTTTGTAAGGTCTGTACCAAAGGTGTCAAGAGCTGGTGTGGCAGAATTGTTCTTGCCCCCGCCCTGTGACGACTGCGTTGTGGTTTTGCCCTGCGATGAGCGTTTGTCGCCCGATTGTCCCTTTGAGCCTCCGATACCAGAATTGTCATCGTCGTCGTCATCCTCCTCCGTGAAGCTGAAGCCAGCCTGTGGGTCCTGCTTCTGAGTGAGATGCGACTTCACTGTCTGATAGTCAATGTTCATGTCTCTGAGTGCTTTCCCTGCCGGCTCATCGTCGTTATGAAGAATGGCCAACAGCAGATGCTCTGTATCGGCCACATCCATCTGCATGGCTCGTGCCTCCAGCAGCATGAGCTTCATCATCCTGTTGGACGCTTCACTGAGCAGCTGGTCTTCTCGCTCATAGTTATCCTGAACCATCTTTTCAAGGTTCTGTCGGAGTGCATCCACATCGACTCCCTGATTTTGGATTATGGTGGCAGCCACCGACTTGCCATCACGAATGATGCCAAGCAACAGATGGGCAGGTTCCACCTGAGGACTGCGCAGACGCACAGCCTCTTCCTTGCTGTAGCTAAGTATGTTATTAAGTGCTGGCGATAGTTTGCTATGCATATAATAAGAATAATGTGTGGAAGCTTACAATTGGTAATCCTCCAAGATGTTGGCAAAGATAGGGTCTTTACCTAAGATTACCAACACTTTGGAGGAGTTATTGTGTTTGTGTGTCTGAAAGAGCTGTCAGAGACTACTCTGCCAACAGTTCTACGCTGCGCTTCACGAAGCGTGTGAGAGCCTCGCCCTTGAGCAGTCCGTTCTGCAGCAGAGCCAGGTCTATGAGCTGGTGTATGCGCTCATTGCCTTCAGCGAAGCCAGCCAGCACATCTTTCTTTTTCTGCTCCTCGGCCTGGATGTCGTCGCCGCACTGTTTGAGGTCGGCCTTCTCATCCTCTGTGATCTCGTCGGCCTTCTTCTTGTCCTGCTCCTGTCGCAGCACAGCCTGACGTGCACGCAGTCCTCTCAGTTCTGCCTCTATGGGCTTGAGCTGCTCTGCTGTTGCCTCCTCTCCGCTGTCAAGCACTGAGCGTACCAGACGGTTGTCGGTATTCAGCACCAGAGTGTACATGTCGGGCATATCTCCATAGAAGTTCATTCCCGGCTGTATGCGAGCCATGTCTTTCATACGGCGCATATACTCACTCTGAGTGATAATCACAGGCATAGCCTCTTCACCCATAGCCTGTGTCTCAACGTGGTATGTCACCTTGTCAGTCTTAGGCAGCTGGCTCTCGAAGAGTTGTGCAAGATTGGCAGCTCGGTCGGCAGCCAGCACCTCGCGTGTCACATCCTCCTTCACGATGAGGCGGTCAATCACATCTGCATCGACACGTGTGAACGTACTCTTCTCCAGCTTGCGCTCCAGCATCTGCATGACAGGCACATCGAGCTGACCGTCCATGAGCAGCACGCTGTAGCCCTTCTGCTTGGCAGCGTCTATGTAGCTGTACTCAGCCTCTGCATCGTTGGCATAGAGATAAACGAGCTGTCCGTCCTTGTTTGTCTGGTTGTCCTTGATGAGTGTCTGGTACTCATCAAAGGTGAAGTACTTGCCTTCGGTGTCCTTCAGCAATGCGAATGCCTTTGCCTTCTCATAGAAGTCGTCCTCGGTGAGCATGCCGTAGTTGATGAAGATCTTGATGTCATCCCACTTCTGCTCGAAGTCTTTGCGGTCGGTCTTGAAGATACTGCTCAGACGGTCGCTCACCTTCTTGGTGATGTAGCCGGAGATTTTCTTCACGTTGGCATCACTCTGCAGATAGGAGCGGCTCACATTCAGAGGTATATCTGGCGAGTCAATCACTCCGTGAAGCAGTGTCAGGAAGTCTGGCACGATGCCTTCCACCTGATCGGTTACGAACACCTGGTTGCAATACAGCTGTATCTTATTACGCTGCAGTTCTATGTTGCTCTTGATCTTCGGGAAGTAGAGCACACCTGTCAGATGGAATGGGAAGTCCACGTTCAGGTGAATCCAGAACAGAGGCTCGTCGGCCATCGGATAGAGCTTGCGGTAGAACTCCTTGTAGTCCTCATCCTTCAGTTCGCTGGGCTTGCGTGTCCACAGAGGTGTGGTGTCATTGATCTGGTTGTCCTCCTCTGTGTCCTGCATCTTGCCGTCCTTCCACTCCTGCTTCTTGCCGAACACCACAGGTACTGGCAGGAAGTGGCAGTACTTCTTTAGCAGCCCCTCCAGCTTGTTTTTGTCAAGGAACTCGGTGCAGTCATCGTCGATATGCATCACGATGTCTGTGCCACGGGTCTCCTTCGTGGTCTCCTCCAGCGTGAACTCCGGGCTACCGTCGCAACTCCACTTCTGAGCGGGAGCATCGTCCTTGTAGCTCTTAGTGATGATGTCCACGCGCTTCGACACCATGAAAGATGAGTAGAAGCCAAGACCGAAGTGACCAATGATGGCATTGGCATCGTCCTTGTACTTGTCCAGGAAATCGTTGGCACCAGAGAATGCTATCTGGTTGATGTATTTCTCTATCTCCTCTGCCGTCATACCTATACCACGGTCGCTCACTGTGATGGTGCCAGCTTCCTTGTCGAAGCTCACCTCCACCTTCAGGTCGCCCAGCTCGCCATCGTAGTCACCCTTGCCTGCAAGGGTCTTGAGCTTCTGAGTGGCATCTACGGCATTACTTACAATCTCACGGATGAATATCTCGTGGTCGCTATAGAGGAACTTTTTGATAACAGGGAAAATGTTTTCGGTTGTTACTCCGATATTACCTTTCTGCATAGTTGTGTTATTATTTAATATGGTTTATGATTACAACCACCCATCAAGCAAAGAGCGTGCCAAAAACATGACATCATCACCTGCAATGCCAAAAAGTCCTGACATTTCTGCCACACTTTGCATTTGAGCCGTCAGCTGAATGCAATAATCCCAAACGAATATACACTAAAGCGGGCGAAGATAGATGCCGTTTATGTCCTCTTCGCCCGCTGCTATTGTTGTATGGCTTTGACTATTTCGTCAGTACCTTTTTACCATTTACTATATAGATTCCCTTCGGCAGTTGTGGATTGCCTTTGCGCCTTCCACTCAGGTCATAGATTGCATCTGTCCATTGTCCATTGGCATCACTCCCCACATCGCTGATTCCCGTCGGATCAGCCACTATACGGATGATGCCGTCGCTGGCCAGCTGGCTGTAATCCCATAGGTAACCCTCCATTGGTATGGCTGGTTCAAAGGTCGGAGTACCTGTGACGGTAATGGCTGCATCGCCTGTGAAGACCTTATAGTCAGTGTCGGATGTCCACTCACCAGACAGGCGTTCCATGATGAAAACTGGATTGTTAAGGGTTACTTTGCCAGCTACCTTGAAGGCATCGACACTACGTGTGCTGCGTCCACGAACACGTATATGACCTCCGTTCTGCACTATGAGGTTTCCTGTGATGGTGAGGGTTCCCACGGTTGTACCCGTAGCCTTGCCCGCACCCACGGTGCCGCCTTTGTTGACGGTGATGCTGGTAGTGGTTCCTGTGCCTATTACCGTTCCACCCGTAGCTACGGTGACAATAGCGGTCGTGGTGGATGTGCTGTTCTCCAGGCTCACCGTGCCTGCATAAATGTTGACCTTTCCAGAACTCTGTCCTGTGAGTGAGATAGTGCCTGTGCCATACTTGTTCAATGTAGCATTGGAACCGATGATGCCGGCATAGGTTGTGTTGGTGCCGAGATAGCCCACGTTCCAAGTTCCCGTTCCAAGCTGTGCATCTGAGGCGGTGCTGGTCAAGGCTCCTATCTTATGCGTCAGACTAGTTTCTGTGCCGCTCTGGCTCTGTACGCCTACAGCATAGACACCTGCACCCAGGTTGAATGTTCCCTTCTGCATGTTCATGCCCGATGTGAGACGGAACTGTCCGCTGGTTGGGTTGAGTGTGCCTTCAAAGTTCGTAAGGTTGGTCTCAAAGTCACCACGCACGTATGGGAAGCTGATTTTCACTGTCCCCTCGCCAGCCAGCGAACCTTGGACCTTACAACGTTGCCCAGCACCTATGGTGAGGGTCTTGCCCGCATTCACGGTGATGGCGTTGCTTAGAGATGGCACGGCACTGGTGGAGTTGTTATTGAATATCCGAATTGTGGCGTTGCCCGTCACGTCAATCTTGGAGCCTGACTTACCCAGGGTTGCATTCCATGCTCCCTGCGAGAGTGTACCTCCTTCGAGAACAGTTCCGGCATAAGCGTTAGAGCCACCGTAGTTCAGGTTCAGCTGCCCTTCTCCCCGCTTCAGCAACACACCCTTACCCGTGAGTGCCGACTGCAATGTAGTGGTGCTGTTGGCTGGTACGCTAATCGCAGCAGAGTCGGTCAGCACCACACTCCTGTCTGTTGCGGCATTGGTGTGATTCACAATCAGCGTAGCCTTACCAATTTCTATGGTTGAGCCTGTACCGAAGCAACTCTCTGTACCTTTGTTTTCCAAGTTCTTAACCGTCACCGTGCCGCTGTTGAGGATGGTCTTGCCTGTGTAGTCGCTCTTGGTGGCATTGAGAACCAACGCGCCCGCACCGTCCATCACCAGGTCGGCCTCACCGCTGAAGCCGCCATCGCCCTGGAAGGTATATGTGCCGCTATCATGGGTAAATCTCACGCCGCTGGTCACCATCTTGTCGGTGATGTTCACGGTGCGCTGACCAGCCTCTTCTGGGAAGATTATGGCATCACCTGAGACGAAGCTTGTGGACTCATTGTTCACATAGAAGTTTCTTGCCTTATAGTCCCAAATTGCGCTTTCGGCTCCTGTCCATGTGACATCCGTCTGCGCAGCACGTGTTATATTGATAACCAGAACAAGGTATTTGTTGTCACGCACCACGAGGTCGTAGTTGACGCCCTCCAGCCCTTTTACTTTAAGCTTGGATATGTCGGCTGTCAATGTACCAGAACACTGCGCCAGCAGACACTCTCCAGGGGTTTTGTCTTCGAAGCCTACCGTGATGTAGTTTGTTCCCTTGAATGTGAGGTCACCTTCCACGTCGAGGTAGCTATGACCTCGATCAACGATTTCCAGATAGACATTTCCAGGCAGCGTCATGCTCTTCTTTGAGGTCATCGGGTTGCCAAGTTTCAGACGGCAGCCCTCATAGTTCAGTGCGCCCTCGAAAGTGATGGTGTCGTTCAAGGTTACACTGCCAGCGAGAGTTCCCTTAGCTCGCAGTTCCACAGGACCGGCTATCGACCCGACCACATCCAGTGTGCCTTCGCTGATGATTACACGTCCCGAAGTAAGCAGGTTGTCACCTATGACAACTGTACCCTGTTGCGACTTTATTACATCGCCATTGCCGGCTATGTTGCCTTTCAGGAAATAGTCGTGTCCGGCAGGGTTCATGAAATATGTAGCTGCAGGCTTGATGTCGCTTGAAATGGTAACAGGGTTTGAATTATCCCCTGTGATGTCAAACATAATTGTCTTACCATCGCTGTATTCCACAGTAGCGGTCAGGTCATAGGTCGTGAAAGAAGAAGAGCCAGTTCCTATCACCCCCGATTTGTAGCGAAGGTCAGTCACCAAGCATGGCGGGAGTGGTGGCATCGGCATCCCAGCACCCAGATAGAACGAGGTGTTGGGGTGCTGGTAATAACCGCGTGTGGTGCAGTCGCCGCGATAGTGCGGGTCTTGCTGCAGGCAGTAGATGCTGTAGCCCGATGCGAGGTTGGTGCTATAGCCTGTAAGGCCCGTGCTGTGGTCTGTACTCTGCTTTACGAGTATCACCTCCTCGCGCCAGTCACCAACGATATCTCCCATGAAGGCCGGACGTGTGCCTGTGGCTGCCATCGTACTCCAACTGGATTCGCGAGAGAACTCTATCAGACGTGCCTTGCCCCTGACCGTTGTCACATTCAGGTTCGTACCCCAACCGCTACCACCTGGCGAGGACAGTTCCTCGCGCAGCAGGTCGCCATTCCACCAGAAGCCCTCGAAACACGTAGTGATGCCCCATTGTGAGCGGGTTTCGCCTGTGCCGTCACCCTTACAGTCGTAGATGTAGTCGTCGGTGAAGCTGTATATCTCATATCCCCTATGGTTGGGGTCAATGTCCATGCATGAGCCTCGCCCCACGTCAAAGACGCTGGGCAGGTACCACTCCTTGATGCGCTCACCAGTAGCCGGGTCATAGATTAGTTGCCCCAGCAGCGCACTCTGCTGGATGGCGAACACTTCCATTCCTGGACGGTCGGGGTCAATGTCGCTCACGATGTAGCGGTCACCGTGACCAATACCCGGACTTTGGAAGAAACCTGTCAGCGGGTTGAGGGCATATCCGCCCTGCAGCATCTCGTCGCATCCGTCACCATCGACATCTGCCACACGCAGCATGTGGAACTCAGCAGGCCAGGGACGCTTGTCGTTTCGGCTCCAAGTGGCACTCTGATGCCAGTTGGTAGCCTTGCCGCCCGACCAGTCGTAATCCCATGTGAAGACATAGTTATGGTGAGTCTTATTGTTATCACGGTCAAGACATTCCATCACCAGCGACGGATGAACGCCATCGAGGTAGCAGATGGAGAAGTGTCCGTCCATAGCTGCGTAGCCGTCACTCATGTAGTCGCTGCGGTTGTCGCGGGAATAATGGTCGCTGCCATCCGTCACCTTGCTGTAGTCCAGCTCGCTGCATGCAATCTCTGCGCCTGTGGCACCGTCAATCACCGACACATAGAACGGGCGGTTACGCTTTGTCTGGGAGCGGTAGTCCACGATACCGTCGCCATCGGTGTCAGCCTCAGAGCTGCCCATAGCATATTTACCCCAGGTCTCGTTCTCCTTGTCCCAGAAGCGCGTGCCGTCGCTGGCACGTATCATCACCTCGCACCGTCCGTCGCAATTGATGTCATAGGCCACAACCATGTCGTTCTGACCGGCACAGATGTTCACATTAGGTCCCATATCCACCGTCCACAGCAATGTACCGTCCAGCTTATAGGCCTGTATCTTGTGGCTTGTCGTAGCCGTGTTCTCCTCCGAATCAGTCTCGTCTCCACTGGCTGCCCCGGCAAACAGGCGGTCCACCACTATGGCATCCACCTCGCCATTGCCATTCAAGTCCATAGGCCATACGAACTTAGTCCGGTAGTCATCGCGCTTGATGACGGTGTTGTCGAAGTCAAAGTCAAACCATACGTTGTCCCATGCACGAGTCTTGTAAAGGAAAGGAACGCTGATTTCACCTTCCACCCCGTTCACAATTGCACTGACGGCATATTCCGTGTTGGCAGTCAGCGACGAGGGTGTGTAATTGGTTTTCTTCAGCGGTGTAGAGTTCATCTTGATGTAATCTGCGCTGCCCGCAGCACGACGGTAAACATTGTAGGTCGTACCCTCGGGTTCCTGCGCCAACTTGCGCCATGAAATCAATGCACCAGAACCGCCGTCGCCTGTTCGACTTGTACCGTTGCGTTTAACGGCAACCACACCGCGTCCCAGCGGTTGTTGCAAACGCTGTGCGCTCATGCTCAAAGGCTGGAGCATCATCACAGCCATAATCAAAAAGAATCTAAAAACCTTCATACGCGTACTTAAAAATTTCCACAAAGGTGCAACATAATTGTCACATGCACAAATTAGTAAACGATTATTTGCATAGTTCCTCAAAACGTGCCGTGGGAAGTCCTGATTTCTGCTGAGGAAACAATCCTTTTCTGCTGACGTTTCAATCGTTTCCTGCCGAGGTTTCTAACATTACGTGCCTAGGAATCACCGACACCCTTCCGACTATCTCAAATCTTACTTACATCATTCGAGGCATTAGTCCGTAGTGTAAATAACAACTTGTATTAATTATCGATAATTACCTCACCAAATCATTCACTATTCTAATATCCAAATTGTTATATGGTGAAGATAATGGTGAGGTATGGTGAAGAAAGTACCAACATTTTTCTGATATTATTCTTCCACATTTCACTTTATCACTATCTTTGCCTAGATTTCCTTAAATATTTATGTTCTAACAAAACCAATTGAAATAAAAAAATGAATACACCTACGCTTATTAAGGAATATATATGGTTAGTGAATACCATTCATCAGGCAAATAGGATTACACTTGCTGAAATAAACGAGCGATGGAAAAAGACTGACATGAGTGGTGGCGTAGAAATTGCCCGAACTACATTTAATAGACACAAGGATGCAATAGAGGACATCTTTGGTGTAATTATTGAATGTGACAAGAAAGATGGCTTCAAATATTATATCGCAAATAAATCAGTACTTAGAGAGGAAACTATCAAACACTGGATGCTATCTTCATTATCCGTACACAATGCTGTACAGGAAGGAATAGGACTTTATAAGCGCATATTGCTGGAAGACGTTCCATCGGGATACAAATATCTACAACCCATAATCGAAGCCATGAAAACTAATTGTTGTATTTCAATTACTTATCTAAAGTACAATAATGAAGAAATAAAGAAATACCACTGTGTAAAGCCATATTGCATTAAACTCTATGAACAGAGGTGGTATATACTAACAAAAGTGGACGATGTTTTTAAGATCTTTTCTCTCGACCGTATCAAGTCTCTGGATATAATGACAGAAACATTCTGTATGGAGTCGGATTTTGATGCTGAAGATTACTTCCACGATTGTTACGGTGTTTACCGTGACGAAAAAGCAACACCTCAAAGAGTTGTCTTAAGAGTATCCAAAGAAGAAAGGCCATATCTTAAAGATCTGCCACTTCATCATTCTCAGGAAGAAATAAAAGTCACCGATGAATACTCTGATTTCTCTTATTATCTCTGCCCTACTGATGATTTCATAGGTGAAATACTACGTAAGAAAAACCGTCTATACGTTATTTCGCCAATAGACTTACGTAATAAAATACTCCAAAGTATCGTGGCAATGGAAAATAATTACAAAGAAACGTAAGAAAATTTTGCCCTGTACCGTGATTTGGTACAATACAATACTATCTTTGCAGTCAAATATTACCTTATTCTAACAAATAGACAAGCACATGAGATTTAAACTAACCCTTCAAATCCAAGCAGAAGTGATGGGACGAGAATTGCCCATCAACTATCAATACCCTCTCCAGAGTGTTATCTATCGGACACTGGCGCAGAGTAATCTGGAATTTTCCACATGGCTTCATGAGAATGGCTACCAATTGAATGGCAAGCGTTTCAAGTTGTTCACGTTCTCCAACCTAATCGTACCGCAATATGGAATTGACAAGCAACGTGAACGTCTCATCGTCAAATCCGACATTGTGACGCTCTACATCACCTTCCTACCCGAAAAGAGTACCCAACAGTTCATCCAAGGACTCTTTCAGCAGCAGACAATGCAGCTCGCTGATTACATCTCTGGCGTTCAGTTCATGGTGCGCGAGATACAGATGATGCCTCCCCTCGACTACCATCCAGACATGACATTCCGTACCCTCTCTCCCGTCTGCATTTCCCTCCGCAACGAACGAGGCCACATGGACTACCTTGCTCCCACCGACCCACGCTACGAACTGGGCATCCTCACCGGCCTACTCGACCGCTATAACACCATCTATGGACGCCCATTTGGTGGCACTCCCTATTGCCACCTCAAACTGCTCAACGAACCCAAGTCCGCCCTCGTCCGCATTAAGGCAGGCACTCCCAACGAGACCCGTGTGCGTGGCTACCGCTATCAGTTTAAGCTCGACCTACCCGAAGAGCTCATGCAGATAGCCTACGAAAGCGGATTGGGTGAAAAAGGAAGCATGGGGTTTGGGATGATTGGATAAACACAATAAGATAAGATGATGTACATAGTTATATATAAAGGAAAATTTGGTTTTATAAAACCATGGACAGCCGTTAGAGACGGCGAGACATTCAGTCAGCAGTTTCTCACTCCTTCTATCATAGAAGGCATCGAAAAGAAATTGTTTCCAGAATTGTTGGAACGTAATGGCGTGATATGTAAAATTCTAAGACATAAGCTTAAATACGCCGCTGTTGATATGCAGCAGGAGGTTACTCAAGCAAGAGGATGGAAAGTCGGGAAAAAGCAGATGATTCGTGAACGCTCCATTTTACGACGAGGCACCATGCTCGATCCTATTTTGTACATAGCATTCGAGGATAGGGCTGATGCTATAAAAGCGTCACAACAACATATCTGTCTATGCAGAAATGAAGACGTGATGTGGCCTTGTTCTGAAATCCTTGAACTTTCAGAAGAAGAGTTTGATCAATTAGAAGGATTTGAATTGCGCTTTGGCGAATCTGAACAGTCTTTCCTTGTTGGATATAACCGTTTTGACCACGGTAAACCCATGTATGGATGGATTGAATATAATGGGAATAAGTTATTATAAAAATGTCAGAAAGTTACAGCTACATATTGGCCAAGCATGAAGACAGTGGAGGCTTGCCACTTATCACACATCTGAAAGGTGTAGCCGATGCTGCCGTCACTATCGCTCGTCATGTGGAGTTAGATGAAGAACTTGCTTGGAAAGGTGCCATTTTGCATGATATAGGAAAAGTTAGTCCTCTTTTTCAGCGCACTCTGAAGCATGGTTATATTCACCAACCTGGTTTCGTGTTTAGGCACGAGATAGCGTCTTTGCTTTTTCTTTCTCTTGTCCCAGAAGTAGAACGTCCAGCAATAATCGACATGATTGTAGCGCACCACAAGTCTATCTTGAATGATATCAGTGAGAGAGGAATATTGGACCTGGACGATAACATGGATTGCTTCACCCGACATGCTTATAAATTTGAAGAGTGGAGTCCTATAGCTTTGGCTTTTCTCAATGAATGTGGAATAGAGACGCATTCTATTAGTTACGAAGAGGCTGAAAGCAATTACGAATTTGTTGTTGAATACTGTGAAAGTAGAACATTGAATTTTTCAAAATGGAAAGGGCTTTTGATGGCAGCCGACCATTATGCTTCTGCATTGGAGGAGAAGACCGAGGCATCACTGGACAAACTCTTTATTCTACCTGATTTAAGTTTCTATAACCGAGTACACCATTTATATCCACTATCGTATGTCAACACGAATGACAAAAGAAAACATACGTTAGTTACCGCGCCGACTGGAGCTGGAAAAACCGACTTTTTACTTCGCCGTTGTAAAGGGCGTGTCTTTTACACTTTACCATTTCAAGCTTCCATTAATGCGATGTACGACCGAATCAAGAGCGACTTGAATGGCACTGATGCTCAGATATATCTTCTTCATGCTGCTTCAAGCCTAAAAGTTCGCGGAAAGAATATTGAGGAAAGCATTTTGCAACATCATTTGGGAGCATCTGTAAAAATTCTAACTCCTCATCAAATGGCTTCTATTGTTTTCGGCATCAAAGGCTTCGAAGCCATGCTACTTGACTTGGAAGGCTGCGATGTGATTTTGGACGAGATTCACACCTATGCGAGCGAAACTCAAGCAATCGTTTTGAAAATTATCGATATACTCAAATCCATCAATTGTAGAATACATGTGGGGACTGCCACGATGCCGACTATTTTATATGAAAAAATTTTGGAGTTGTTGGGAGGACAATCAGAAGTTTATGAAGTGAAACTCACTGATGACATACTCAATACATTCAATCGGCACATTATATATAAAGTGGATTGTTTCGACTGTTGTAACGAAATAATCGAAAATGCTGTCGAAGAAAACAAAAAGATTTTGCTTGTTTGCAATCAAGTGAAACGAGCGCAGTTGCTTTATGAAGCTATTGCCGAAAAATTTCCTACAATTAAAAAAATGTTGATTCATAGCCGATTCAAACGTGAAGACCGTTCTCGTTTGGAACAATCGCTAAAGGATGATTTCAACAATTCACAAAGAGCTTGTATTGTTATCTCAACACAGGTTGTGGAAGTAAGCCTTGATATTAGTTTCGATGTAATGATAACAGAATGTGCTCCAATTGATGCCATGATTCAGCGTTTCGGACGTGTCAACCGAAAGCGTACAACTGAAACCATTGGTAAGTATAAAGATATATATGTGATTCAACCATCCGATGAAAAAAATGAAGCCTTGCCATATGACACTGACATTTTACAAAAAAGTTATGATGTTCTACCAAATGGGAGTATTCTTGAAGAAGCATCTTTGCAAAATCTAATTGACAGGGTCTACCCTAATGCCAAATTTATAGATCTTGACTATTCGGGCGTGGTCTTTGCTGATGGTAAATGGATGATTAGAGAATTGTGTCACAATACAAAATCTGCCTTGCTTGAAGAAATGCTTGATATCAATTCAGCAACTTGCATTAGGGATTGCGACAAAGAAAAATATTTGACAAATCCTCTTGACCGCATGATGCTGGAAATACCAGTCAGTTACAAAAGCATTGCGCATTCTCAATTGAGACAGATCGATTTAGGTTCAAGACCATTCATTGTGCCTGACAAATCTTATGATAACGAAAAAGGACTTCTGATGGAGTATACAAAGCCTGAATACTTCACCCAATATGAATTTCTATAAATCAATATTAATATGATTACAGCAACAATTGGAAAAATATTTCTGGATGCTTACAACAAGAAGAACGGCACACAATATGATGCCAAAACTTTCTTTGTAAAGGTATATCATCCTCTGTTTTTCGGCGGCAATAAATATTTGCAGTGGGTGCAGAATTCTCCGTTCGTTCAAGGCTTGGAAAGTACTGATTCAGGAGAATTTGGTGTTAAAGAAATACTCAAAGATGAGAACGGAAAGACAAAATCTTTTAAAAACAAAGATGAAATAGATACGTATCTCAAATCCCGACATGCCGACTATCTAGATGAAATAATTGAAATAAAGGACTCTAACCTAAAACAGGTTAAGGTGTTGTTGAAAATAACAGATAGGCAAATCACACGAATGTTAGATTCATTTATTGAAAAAGTAAATGAAAAAGATATACCTGATGCTAGTATAGCTCCGGGATTTCCTGCTTCTGAAGAAGACAGTTTTGCCACCACATCTGGCCAAGTAACTAATATGAATATAGAGACCACTAAAGACGACATATATCTTTCATGGATAGGTGCAAGTTTAGGTGTGGGAGTGAATGGTGGATATTTGTTGTTTTCTCAAAAGGATATTTTATTAGATTTATTTGAAGGATGGGAACTATATAGAAAAATTGTAGATAGGAACGAAACTCTCAAAGGGAATCAAGTAAATTCTTGGAACGGTCAATGGCTTGTTCATCGTTACGATAAGCGCAAGTTTGATCCAGAACAACCAATGGCAGGATTCAACTCTTTTGAAAAGGCTACCGATGGAATGAGCATAGCAACTCAATCATGGACAAAACTTTTTATCAGAATTGCCCAACATATTGATAAGGGAAAACTTATCGGGTATTTCTATGGACTTGATCCAAAGACCAAGCTTCCAATTACTATTGGCTTTATTCCTATCAATTTGGAAAGTATCCGACGACCTATAGACTTGTACCAAAAGTTCTTTGGAATGAGTAATAATGAAGGCAACAAAGCTGAAGATTTATGGGGAACTGAATATGGATTAAAAGAATCCTGCAAAACAGGCGTCATCGGAGTCAAATCCATGCAACCCAAAGGACTTAAACAATACATGATGCCAGACAAAGGAAAAGATGTAAAAATCCCCAAATACGACGATAAACAAATAATAAATTTTCACACATATAAAATTTGGTTATTAGCAATGTTGAACAATGAAGAATTATGGACAAAGTCCATTGAGTTTGCACAAGCGTTGCAAACTTATGTCTGTAGAGGCAAGGATAATAGCACGAAGAGAAAGAATCTTGTGGACAACATTTTAACTTCTACTTCAAAAAAAGCCTTTCTTTCTGCAATTAGCGAAATTGCTCAGGATGTCGAATCATTTACGAGGATAGAAGAAAATGTGAAAATCATTCACATGATGCCTGCTGACAATGTACCTTATTATCTGACACTCATCCGCTTTCACTATGCAGGATTGAACAATAAGAATAATCAACAAACGTTACAATTTGAGTTTAACTAAAATACATAACATAATGAGTACAAGTAATTTCATTTATTTGCGTGGCTTAAAGCATGCCGAGAATACTGTTTTCTGTGTTGAAAAAGGTCAAAAAAGCTATTATGACCCACAATTTGGCTGTCCAGTTCCATATTCAAGCGGTCAGCAAGTAAAACGCTCTATCCTATCGACCCTCATTGAAGGGTTAGGAGTTGAACCTGCACCTACCACCTTTGTTTTCGATGTCACAGAAACTAAATCCAGTAATGGAGAAACGAAAACACAATTGGGTGAGGGTGAAGTCCTTTCTATTTGTAATCCATCATATCCTGATCAATTAATAGGCGGTTGGATGCGTTCTGTAAAAGGAGGTAAAGAAAGAACTATTAAACGTAGAAGCCCTTTGTCCATATCTTCTATGCATCCTCTACATCCTCTTTTAGCAAAAAAATCTGAAGAAAGTATCACTTTTGATCGTTCAGACAAACCCGAAGCTCACAAATTCATAGTTCGGGATCCAAATGGCAAAATAATGACCGAAGAGCAAATCGAAGCATTACTCACAAGTTCTGATAGAAGTCTTTACAGAAAGTGGATTTCTAACAATAATAATTATAGAGCAACAGGATTGTTTGTTTATGATGTTGCTATAGACCTTCGTACTCTTTTCTGTGTCTCAACAAATCAATACGAGCCAGAACTATCAAAGGAGATGATTAAGAGTCTCGAGGAAAAAGGATGGGTGAAAAGCAAGAATGTATTCGGTGAATGTCTTGTTCTGCCCAAAGAAGAGCGCGACAAGGTGATTCCTGCTTTAGCTAAAGCCCTTATCAATTGGCGTATCACCTCTAATCAAGCTCGCACCTTCAGTTTAATGGAAACTCTTGCAGTTGCTATTAGTGATAATGCAAACACCATTCCTGGCGCCATCCGTGCAAAATTGATAGACGATGTGGGAAGCAATAAAGCTAAACCAATTATTGATGAGAATGCTGGAGCTGATGTGTATGTTACTTTGCCTTGTGCCAGCTACATCGTAACTGAAATTGAAAGTGCAGATGCCCTAATTGAAGCAGAAAAGAAGTTGATCCAATTAATGAGTGCATTTGACTATGAAAATCAAAAACTATGACCAACCAACTCTCAAATATCATCATTTATAACACCATCGATGGAAAGGCATCGGTGGCGTTGTATGCCCGTGACGGCAAGATTTGGCTGAACCAGCAACAAATGGCGGAACTTTTTGCCACCTCCAAGTCAAATATCAGTATGCACATAGCAGGAATACTGAAAGACAGGGAGTTAAGCAAAGATTCAGTTGTTCAGAATTACTTAACAACTGCCGCCGACGGCAAGAACTACAATGTGGTGTTTTACTCTTTGGAGATGATCCTTGCCGTGGGGTTCCGAGTGCGTGGCGTGCGCGGCACACAGTTCCGTCAGTGGGCAAACCAGCATCTTTCGGAATATCTAGTGAAGGGCTTCACTATGGATGATGAACGTCTGAAGAACCCAGATGGGCGACCAGACTACTTCGATGAACTGCTTGAGCGCATCCGCGACATCAGGGCTTCGGAGAAACGATTCTATCAGAAGTTGCGTGATTTATTTAAACTAAGCAGCGACTATGAGGCTCGTGAGAAGGCAACACAGATGTTCTTTGCCGAAACACAGAATAAGTTGCTCTATGCTGTCACCCATAAAACAGCGGCAGAGATTGTGGTATCGAGGGCTGATGCTGAAAAAGAGAACATGGGGTTGACTACATGGAAAGGTAGCATAGTGAGGAAAGGTGACATCATTGTCGCCAAGAACTATTTGGAAGTAGAGGAAATTGACAAACTGAATCGTCTTGTAAACCTGTTCCTCGAATCGGCTGAATTAAGAGTGAAGGAGCGCAAAGATTTGACACTTGACTTTTGGCGTGAGAATGTGAAAGGGTTGTTGTCTTTTCAGGGAATGGACCTTTTAGCGGACAATGGGAAGGTGTCTAACCAAGAGATGGAGGAATATGTGCGTGGTGTCTATGCGCAGTTTGATGCTCGACGGAAAAGTTATGAAGCACAATTGGCTGATGAAGAGGACTTGAAGCTGTTAGATGATTTGGAAAAAGAAGTCAAGGAAAGGAAATAACGGTGGCGTTATATGCCAGCGACAATAAATACAATTCATTTGAAACAAAAACTCTATTACATGGCCACACGACGAGAAATAAGAAACAGTACTGCTGAGTTCCTCATCTTCCAGGCAGAAACAAAGGAGCAAGGTGTGGAGGTGATGTATGCCGATGAAACCATTTGGTGTACACAGAAAGCTATGGCCACACTCTTCGATGTGAGAGTACCTGCAATCAGCAAACATTTAGCAAACATATTTGACTCTGGAGAATTGAAGGAAGATGCAACTATTTCCAAAATGGAAACAGTTCATCAAGAAGGCAATCGAAAAGTGAAGCGTCTGGTTGTAATGTATAGCCTTGATGCCATCATCGCTGTTGGCTATCGTGTGAACAGCATCCGTGCCACCCAGTTCCGGCAATGGGCTACAAGTGTGCTACGTAATTATGCCATCCGTGGCTACGTACTCGACAAGAAGCGCATGGAGAACGGCACATTTCTGGATGAGGACTACTTTGAGCACCTGTTGGCGGAGATACGGGAGATTCGTCTGTCGGAACGGCGATTCTATCAGAAACTGACGGACATCTACGCTACCAGCATGGATTATAACAAAGATGCACCAACCACTCGGTTGTTCTTCAAACGTATTCAGAACAAGATGCACTATGCTGTGCATCAGCACACGGCAGCAGAACTCATCATGGAGCGGGCTGATGCAGAGAAGGAACACATGGGGCTGAACACATGGGAGAATGCGCCTGATGGAAAAATTGTGAAGACTGATGTGTCGATTGCCAAGAACTATCTGAAAGAGATGGAACTGGAGGACATGGGACGTATTGTGACCGCCGTGCTCGAATTTGCGGAGAGTCGTGCAAAGAGGCACATTCCTATGACGATGGAGGATTGGGCGAAGCGCATTGATGCATACCTGAGTAGCGATGAACGTCCTCTGCTTGACGATGCTGGCAGCGTGAGCCACGAAGAGGCTGTGCTGCATGCAGAGACTGAGTTTGAAAAATACCGTATCGTGCAGGATCGTCTGTTCCAGAGCGATTTCGACAGGTTTTTGGGAGCATTACCTTTTGAAGAAGAAGACAAATAGAATTTGAAAAGATGACACCCACTGGCACTCATTTTAGTTATTACCAAATTTGCCGCCGCAAGCTTTGGCTCTTTGCTAATGGCATCAATATGGAACATGTGAGCGATACTGTGTACGATGGGAAACTGATTCACGAGAGCAGTTATCCGCAGCGATCGGAACGGTTGGAAGAGGTAGCAATCGAAGGTATTAAGGTGGATTATTTCGATGCGAAGCGACGTGTCATTCATGAGATTAAGCGGTCAGACAAAGTAGAAAAGGCCCATGAGTGGCAGGTGAAGTATTATATCTATGTGTTTGAACGGAATGGAATAGAGGGGTGTTCGGGATTGTTGGAGTATCCCACAATGCGGCAAACTCTGCCTGTTGTGCTGACGGATGAAGACCGCGAAGAAATACAACGAATGGAGCGAGAAATTGTAAGCATCATCGAGTCAGACGTTTGTCCTCCACTTGTGAAAAAACGCATTTGTAAATCGTGCAGTTATTATGACTTTTGTTTTAGTACAGAACCTGACGAAGCATGAAAAAGACTTTCTACTTGTTTAATCCTGGCATGATGGAACGCAAGGACAACACCTTGAAGTTCACTCCTTTTGCCATTGATGAAGATGGTACAGAACATGCAGGACAGCCTCGTTATCTGCCCGTGGAGGACATCAGCGAATTTTATTGTTTTGGCTCATTGAAGGCGAATAGTTCTTTGTTCAATTTCCTTGGACAGAAAGACATTTGTATGCATTTCTTTGACTACTATGAGAATTATACAGGTTCGTTCATGCCTCGCGATTCGTTGCTTTCAGGGCGTATGCTGTTGGCTCAAACAGCAGCGTATCAGAACAAAAAGAAGCGAATAGCGATTGCTCAAAAGTTCATCGAAGGAGCAGCGTATAACATGGTGCGGAATCTGATGTATTACAATCGTAGAGGGAAGGATATGGAGGATATTATCCAAATTATTCATGAATTGGAAAAGAGAATTCCCGAGACGACAGATATTGATGAGTTGATGGGTGTTGAAGGACAAATCCGTAAGACTTATTATGAGGCTTTCGATTTAATTCTGAATGATTTCCAGATGGGAGAACGAACAAAACAGCCACCACAGAATGAAGTGAATGCACTTATTTCGTTTGGCAACATGATGTGCTATAGTCAATGTTTGCGGGCCATCCATCAGACACAACTAAACCCCACCATCAGTTATCTGCACACACCTGGAGAACGTCGATATTCTTTGTGTCTGGACATCTCGGAGATCTTTAAGCCTATCATCATCGACAGGGTCATCTTTCGGGTGCTGAACCGTAAGGAGATTCAAGAGAAGCATTTTGACAGGAAACTAAATCGTTGCTTGCTGAATGAGGCAGGAAAGAAAGTGTTTGTACGGGCTATTGAAGACAAATTGGAAGAGACGTTCCAGCATAAATCATTGGGACGAAAGGTGAGTTTTCGCCATCTGATTAAGTTGGAGTGCTACAAACTGGCGAAACACTTGCTGGGTATGGAAGAGTATAAACCTTTTAAAATGTATTGGTAGAAGTATGTATGTGATTCTTGTTTATGACTTCGGAGAAAAGCGTGTTGGCAAGATGCTGAAACTTTGTCGGAAATATCTGAATTGGATACAGAACTCTGTATTTGAAGGAGAAATATCGGAAGTGAAGTTGAAGGAGTTGCTGCAGAAAGCCCATCAGTTTATTGACAGGAAAGAAGACTGTATAATACTCTTTAAGCATCCCTCCATTAATTATATGGACAAGGAGGTGATTGGCAGAGAACTTTGTTCCACTGATAGATTCATGTAATGTCGATAATCACAAAATGCCATCTAGCCCCAACTATTATAGCTTGCACAAATCAACTTAGACAATTGAACATCAAAACTTTACCATGAATGTCGATTACCTATTAAAATGTATTTTCCATACATCGACATTCTTGCCACTAGTTTTCACATAAACATAAAACTATCAATTAGCTGAAATACAGTCCTTCCAAATTTCATTATTTAAGGGCTATAATCGTACTCATGTAGAATTGAAATTCGTTGGTAACTGAAGATGTAGTAAAGCGTGAGCTTTCGCTATAATCGTACTCATGTAGAATTGAAATTTGACGGTCATAGTAACCTCTTGACCATGCTCACTAGCTATAATCGTACTCATGTAGAATTGAAATTAAAAGAAAAGGAAAACAAGGAGTAATTGATGATAGCTATAATCGTACTCATGTAGAATTGAAATACATTTGGTCGTGCTGATTTCAAATTGCGAGCATGCTATAATCGTACTCATGTAGAATTGAAATCTGAGTGCCTGCCTGCCTGGTTGGGCGAGCATGCCTGCTATAATCGTACTCATGTAGAATTGAAATTAGGTAGGAACAGCAAGGCTACTGAGACGTCCAAGCTATAATCGTACTCATGTAGAATTGAAATAAAAGTTCTCGCCAAAGGAGATTAAGGCTGCTATGCTATAATCGTACTCATGTAGAATTGAAATAGGAAGGGGTCGAGAACTACCCCCCCCCAGTTCGGGCTATAATCGTACTCATGTAGAATTGAAATCGCAGTATCTGCCATGCACCGTCATTGCCTAGCAGCGCTATAATCGTACTCATGTAGAATTGAAATTAATCTCAGAGGCGATACTTTTCTTGCGGTAAATTGCTATAATCGTACTCATGTAGAATTGAAATCACATACTTGCGGTTTTTGTAACCTTGTTCACCTGGCTATAATCGTACTCATGTAGAATTGAAATCACAAAGTACTTGCGCAGGCTCTCGTAGTTCACGAGCTATAATCGTACTCATGTAGAATTGAAATTAGTTTTTAAGGTTGTACAGGAAGGGTCGTTTATGCGCTATAATCGTACTCATGTAGAATTGAAATGAAGCACAAAAAAATCTCAAGGGCATGAGTAAATCGCTATAATCGTACTCATGTAGAATTGAAATATAGTAATATCTATGTTTTTTGCACCAAGATAATGCTATAATCGTACTCATGTAGAATTGAAATTATATACTTTAGCATAAGCAAGAAGAGGAAGAGCGCTATAATCGTACTCATGTAGAATTGAAATGTTGAGAACGCTGAGGATAAAGGTGGCGAGGTCGGCTATAATCGTACTCATGTAGAATTGAAATTCAGATTGCTTACACGCTACCTATTGCACCTCAGAGCTATAATCGTACTCATGTAGAATTGAAATTTGTCATCGCCGCCAGAGGTGGTGCCCTGGTCATCGCTATAATCGTACTCATGTAGAATTGAAATACAATTATGCAAACGCTTCGTATCGCTGTTATATAGCTATAATCGTACTCATGTAGAATTGAAATAATCTTCGTGGCTTGTTACATGACGTTAATGGTTAGCTATAATCGTACTCATGTAGAATTGAAATTTTCTTCCATAATCGCTTCCTGTCCTTTTTCGACGCTATAATCGTACTCATGTAGAATTGAAATATGGTCGTGCATCGCTTAATCTTCATGCATTTTTGCTATAATCGTACTCATGTAGAATTGAAATCTGAGTCAGCTGCCTGCCTGCCTGGTTGCGGCTATAATCGTACTCATGTAGAATTGAAATAACGGAACGTCAGCATATTGAAAATAAGTTACTAGCTATAATCGTACTCATGTAGAATTGAAATAGTGAAATAGCGTCCGCTGCTCCACCAGTTCTTGAGCTATAATCGTACTCATGTAGAATTGAAATATGTGCGTTGCAGGCGGTGCAAGGTTCTTTGACCGCTATAATCGTACTCATGTAGAATTGAAATATCGACCTCGCCACCTTTATCCTCAGCGTTCTCAGCGCTATAATCGTACTCATGTAGAATTGAAATTTATAAGGATCTACCAAATAGCGAAAGTAATTTCGTGCTATAATCGTACTCATGTAGAATTGAAATCGGTTAAACGAGCAAGCTCTACCACATCCAACTCGCTATAATCGTACTCATGTAGAATTGAAATATTTTCGGTACAACCGCCACACGATAAATCAACATGCTATAATCGTACTCATGTAGAATTGAAATGCAGTTCCCACGGTTAGTTCGACAGGTAGTAGTGCAGCTATAATCGTACTCATGTAGAATTGAAATAAACTATTTTTTGCTAATTTACGTGAGCGTCTTAGCTATAATCGTACTCATGTAGAATTGAAATAACTGAAACTGACCATCACCAACCACACCTCCGTCAGCTATAATCGTACTCATGTAGAATTGAAATTCAAGATTGTTAGATACTGATTATGTCTCAGAACGTGCTATAATCGTACTCATGTAGAATTGAAATTTATCATCTACACGACACGTCCTGCAAGTGATGCGTGCTATAATCGTACTCATGTAGAATTGAAATCAAATCCGCATAATTAACATCAAGTATATCGCGTGCTATAATCGTACTCATGTAGAATTGAACTTAGAACGAAGTGATACGCTGAATCAGGGAACCAGTCCCTGATATACATTGGATGGCAATTATTACGAAGGTTGTCACAGATGCCAGCAAACACAGTGAGTACTAATGAAGACTTTAATGTATGATGAATGAGGGAAGATGAAAGATGGATAATGGCGGAACATTTTGCCACCTCCAAGTCAAACATCAGTATGCACATAGCATGAATACTTAAAGACAAGGAGTTAAGCAAGAATTCAGTTGTCAAACATTATTTAACAACTGCAGCTGATGGAAAACAATATGATGTGGTTTTCTACTCCTAGCTTTGTACAAGCCGAGTGACATCAAGTTTGCTTGAAATGGCCGAGGCGCAGCCAAAGGCATCCAAATATCGTATGGGTGATGAATTAAATGAAGAATAACCACAAAGGTCTAATTCTGCTCCTTTTTGATGAAAATTATTCCCCGACCCCAAGGATGTGGTGTTTTACGAAGTGGCTCTATCAAAAGAGGATGCATATTTGGTGACGGGCAACAAAGAATTGCTGAATGTGTCCAAGGCAGCTTTTGCTGCAGTGTTCTGAAGCGCGGCATAATAGTTTGTGTCACTTTTTGAATGGATATTTTGTGTAAAGTATATATTACCTTTACCTTTGCAGCAGAACAAACAGAGTGGATTTAACCCATTATTATTACCCCTTAAATCTGAACAGAATGAAAACGAAGATCTTTTTCCTGGCTGCTCTCTTGTTTATGATCAGCAATATGTCATGGGCGGCTGTCACCGACAGCGGTTCATGCGGCGACGGTGTCAACTATCGTATAGAGACTTCTGATGACGGCAACAGCTATACAGTTACTATCAGTGGGTCGGGCTGGATGACGGAGTTCGACTATTACGCCTCTCCAGAACCTATCCTACCTCCTTGGTCGGAAATTCGCGCCAAGATCACAACCGTGGTTGTGGAAGAGGGCGTACACTCCATAGGCAATCACGCCTTCATGGAATGTGATGCACTCTCATCCCTGACGCTGCCCAGCACACTGGAGAAGATAGGGACATTAACCTTCTACCATTGTATCTCATTGCCGGAGGTTCATCTGCCAGAGGGCTTTAAGTGGCTGGATCAAGCTGCTTTCCATTATTGCACATCGTTGAAGTCGCTTGTCATTCCTTCAACAATGACCTACATTCCCGGAGATGGTTTTTCCAGTTGTTCAAGCCTCGAGTCGGTGACGTTGCCATCCACTATGACAGCGATATACTACAAGGGCTTTGCCGACTGCACAAGCCTCACTAATCTGAACCTCCCCACCAGCTTAACCTTTATCGGCGACTGGGCATTCAGCAACACAGCCATGCCAACAATTGTCGTGCCGGGCGGTGTGACTAGTATCGGTACGGCAGCCTTCCAGTGCAACCCCAATCTCATCAAGGTTACGGTGACAGAGGGCGTGGAGGTAATCGGAGGTGCTGCTTTCGGAGTGTGTCACAAGCTTGAAACAGTTGTGCTGCCATCTACGTTGAAACGTATCGACGACCATGCCTTCATGGCTTGGCAGAATCTGAAGGACTTTTACTGCTACTCCCCCATACCCGATGTAGGTTCTGACATCTTTATGATATCCTACGACGACGGCCACCCCGACGACTTGAGCGGTGTGACCGTCCACGTGCCGGCAGACGCAGTTGAGAACTACAGGAAAACTTTTCCCTGGTCGGAATGCGGCTCAATAGTGGCTTTGACAGCCAACGACCCCAAACCCACATCTGTCCCCGACATCTACAGCCTGGAGCAAGATGCTGAAGGAGCCTACTACGACCTCACAGGTCGCCGCTTCACCAGCCCCATCCGAGGTCTATATATAAGAAACGGCAAGAAGATTATTGTCGGACACTGATAACTGTTACGAGGGTTGTTTTCAGCTAACTACGGTACACAACTTACGGACATCATCATCAAAGCTCTCTTTGTTGAGGGCTTTGTTCTTAATTACCGAACGACAATTATATATTGTTTGTGTGGAGAGAAACAGTAATCCAGCGATATCGGCTGTGTTCTTCACGCCTAGGCGGATAAGGGCGAAAGTACGAAGTTCCGTAGTCAGCGTTGACGGTGTCTTAGGCCATATTCGAACCTCTTCAGGCAGGAGCGCATTGAACTCTTTAACGAATGTGGGGTAAAGCTCAAGGAAAGCCTTATCGAAACGGCTCAGGAAAATACCTGCATCTTCCTCAGAGATTCGGGTCGAGGACATCGTCTGTAGCAACTCCTGAGCCTGGTTGGCTTTTATTCTCCGTTTTACCAAAATCTGATATTTCCCCAGCTTGTCGATATACTTGGCGCAGAGGTCAATGTAAATCAATGCAAGTGCCTCACGACGTTTATTTGTGTTGAACAGTTTCTCGTTCAGCTCGCTAAGCTGCTGATTCATCACCATCTGCTGTTCATTGCTCTCAGCCAATTGCCGATTAAGAACGGATAATTGTTGGTAATTGTCAGCCAAAATCTTTCTGCCAATAGATATTTTATGCTTCTGGCGGTGAATACGGACCGCAGTGAACAACAGCCCCATCAACAGAAGCGAAATAAGCACCAAGGCATAGCGCAGGAAACGGTTCTGGCGCTGAATTTTTGTTTGGTAGGCATTCGTGATTTCTGGCATAATATGCGAACTCTCTATCATTCGCAACCGGTTATTGTAGAACTCTGCATCACTCATGGACTGGTTGATATATATTTCAGCCCGCTCTACATAGTCTTGCCCTTTTTCAAACAGCAGCGTAGCCAACATTTTCATCGCAACCGTCTCCATCGTACAGGACTGTATGTCCGACAAAGCAGATTGGATGAGATATTGCTCATAGAGCTTCTTGTCGTGCCTGGTATTCTGGTAGTAAAAGGCCAAAGCATAGCATGACATGGCAATAGTTCGTGAGTTGAAATTACCGTTGGCTACAACGTTCTGATAGTGCTGACGGGCTTTTGCTGTGTCTGCCTTGACATAGGCATAAAACTCACCCTTGTAGTAGTCGTAGTCGGGATCGTCCACATCCAGATAATACATGCTTTTGCTCAGGTTTTCCAAAGCCTTCTGCCAATAACGTCCAGAGTATGGCGTGTCGTGAGTATATGATGCAGAATATGAAAAGACATGATAGCTGGCCAAATAGTATTGATAAAGCATCTGTCGGCTCAGCGAAATGGTGTCAATATTCTCCAAACAATCTTGCGCCTCCAAATATAATCCTCCCATCGAGAGAATCTCAGCCAAATTGATTTTGAACAAGGAGATAAACCTCTGATTGCCGTACTGTTCTGCAAGTAGAAGTCCTTTTTTGGCTATTGCCATTGCTGAATCAAACTGGAACACATAATACTCTGTGTATAATTGGTTCAGAGTGTTAAGCATAGCATCGCTGTCTGTCTGAGCAAGCATCTCTGTTTGCAACAGATGAATCTTACTTTTCTTTGCCTTGATGTAAACCTGTCTATTGTTGATTGCGACATCTAGTTCATTTAGCAGCTTCTCATTTTCAGCAAAAGAGAACACTGGCAACAAAACAAATGATAAAATGCATAAGAAACGTAGCATAATGGTAAAATTTTGTGCAAACATATATCAATTCCACCTATTTCTTCTATGAAGCAAGTATTATTTAACTTTTATTTGGCATCTTACAACTTATTAAGTTTACCAATTCATATTTGCATTTTTGTCGAACATCTTGATTTCCTGCAATATACGCTCTATTTCACCAACGAGATATTTACTATCCGATTACCTGTACATATATCGCATAAAAAAAATGACGACCTTTGCCCACCGAAAAAATAGCACAAACGCAAGCGTACGTTATTACTAACAAACAAACATACAAATTTATGAGAATTTCTACACTTTTTTTATCTGTGATGCTCTCTTTCGCCTTCCTGGGTTATGTCCAAGCAGACGATGCTGTTATTGAGCATGTACAACTGCCTTTTAGTTGCTTTGGTTGGAGCGGAGGTGCCCACGAACTCACAAACAACGACATCAACACATATCAATGTATCGTCGATTTTTCGGACGTGGCAGAGAATAATGTTAATTTCAAGCTCTTGGTAAAAGCAACGGATAAGGAGGACTGGCAATGGCTGGGAATTGACAAAATATCAATCGAAGCTCCCAGCGGATGGACACAGAATCCGGAAAATGATAACCAGATTCAGCTAAACCTCAGTACTGCTGGCACCAAATATTTCACTTTCACTGCGATCTGGGCGGGCGGAACAGACGAGACGTCAGGCTGGACACTTAAGATTGAAGATGCCACCACTGCCACCATAAATGAAGTAAAACTTCCTGGTAATTTTAATGACTGGTCCGGCGATGGCTATATCTTCACACGAGTAGGGGAGAGTAAGGTATGGACACTGGATGCAGATTTCTCTTCCCAAGGCAATAATGTGGTGTTTAAGCTTCAACCTATAGACGAAGAAAAAACTCACTGGTTAGGATGGGGTGACTGTATTATAAATGCGCCATCTGGGTTAGTGGAGGATTCAAATGATAATGATCATAATATCAAACTCAATCTTTCAGGTTCCAAGAAGTACAGATTCACAGCTACTTGGGGAGGCGGTTCCATCGCTTCTGGCGGTTGGACGCTAACGATTGACCCCGCAGTGTCCGTATCTGCTGCCGGCTACACAGCTTACACCACTTACTACGGCGTGACGTTCCCCGCTGGCATGACGGCCTATAAAGTAACATCTACTGGAACGACGGCACATCTTGAAACTGTCTCTGAGGCTCCTCATAATACTCCGCTCATCCTCAAGGCAAATGAAGGAGACTACTTCCTGACGTTGAAAAACAACGCAGCCAGCGTAGGTGTTAACCTATTAAATGTTAGCGACGGTAGTAGCGTTACAGGTGACGGCAGCACTATCTATGCTTTGGGTAACAAGGACGGTGTGGGCTTCTATCTCGTTGCTAATGGTGTTTCCGTTCCCGCCCGCAAGCCTTATCTGGAAATCGGCGGTGGCGGTGTCAAGAGCTTCTTGGCTTTCGACTTCAATGATACACCTACAGGCTTGACAAGCGTGGAACCAAAAGACGTGGTGCGTGATGGATGGATATACAACCTTGCTGGTCAGCGCGTGAGCAAGACCACGAAGGGGCTATATATTGTGAACGGTAAGAAGGTTATGCTGAAGTAAATGTGTGTTGACACGAATGTCTATGAATCAAAATATAAATAAGGAAGAACTATGAAAAGAACATATCAACGCCCATCAATTATTACGGTGGCTCTAAGGGGTTCACATCTACTTTGCACATCCATGAAAATAGATGATAATAGCGAACATCAAATAGAAAATGAAAGCGAATTTCTAAACAAGCGTTATCACGACTATAATGTTTGGGATGACAATTGGTCGAAATAACTATTGATAATTAATCCCGACGTGGATTATACATGCAAATCATAACATGTATAATCCACGTTGTTTTTTCAACGCGACTCATTAAACAGATGATTTTACTATACAATAGTACCATAGCAAATCTAATTAATTGATTTACAACTATAATATACTCAACAAGCTATGGTATTATTTTACTATTTCATTACCATGCCACACTATCAAAATAGGATGGTGCTTATTTTTGCAACGAGCTAATTCCTATTAATATATATAAAAGATGTGTAAGACAAAGAAATTATTTTTAAACCGCCTACTGCTCAGTATGTTATATCTGACGTTATCGTTGGGCGTACAAGCACAGGACATTCTTGTGCATGGTGTAGTAAAGGACGAAACAGGTGAGACGCTCATAGGTGCTTCCGTTGTGCAAAAAGGAACAACCGTAGGCACATCCACCGACATTAACGGCAATTTCTCTATTAATGTACCACCTAAGGCTACGCTGGTCGTGTCCTATATGGGGTTTACGACCCAGGAGGTAATTGTCAACGGAAAAACATCGCTCACCATTGTATTGAAAGAAGACAATCAGGAGATTGACGAAGTAGTGGTGGTCGGATATGGCACCATGGACAAAAGAGAACTGACATCAGCAATCTCTCACGTTGGCGAGAAAGACTTCCTCACTGTCAGTTCGCTTGACCCGTCAATGATGATTCAAGGCAAGGTGGCTGGTGTCTCGATTACCAATACGGGCAGCGGTGACCCGAACAATCCTGCCAGCATACAGATTCGCGGCGTCAGCTCACGCTCGGCAGGCTTGGGTCCATTGATTGTTATTGACGGTGTGCCAGGTGGTAGCCTGACCAACATCAACCCCAACGACATCGCCTCTTTCGACGTGCTGAAGGACGGTGCAGCCTCAGCCATCTATGGAACACGAGGCTCCAACGGCGTGATTGTAGTCACAACAAAGAAAGGAAGCAAAGACGGTCAGGTACACACATCGTATTCTGGCATGTACTCGTGGGACGTCATCCAGAAGGAGTTGAAGATGATGAATGCTCAGCAGTATCGTGACGTGCGCTTAGGCTGGGGTGACACCGGTGTTGACTTAGGAGGCAACATCAACTGGCTGGACGAGGTGTCACGCACCGGTGTCACCATGCAGCACACATTGACGGTAAGTGGAGGCAACGACAAGAACAACTACCGCATCAGCGTAGATTATCGCGATGCCAATGGTATTGACTTGCGCTCATCGCGTGAGGAATATGGTGCACGTGCATCTGTGATGCACACCACCAAGAACGGTCTTTTCACCATCATGGCCAATGCCGCTCCACGTGTGATTGACCGCAACAATGCCGACTGGAGCGTATTCAAGGATGCTATCGAGGCCAACCCCACCACCCCACTGATGAATCCAGAAAACCCGTCTCAATACTACAACTTTCTGGGACAGGTGGTGAGTTCCAATCCCGTTGAGCGTCAACGGTTAGAGACAAACCATGCTGATACCCGTATGCTGGACTGGGACGGCACAGTCAAGCTCAACCTCCTGCCACTGCTGGCTCCAGAGGGTATGGGGAACCACCTGCTCACGACACAGCTGATGTTTGCCGACCACCAATACTCAAACGACAACACGTGGTTCCGCCCCTCGACTAGCACCATAGCTATAAACAACGGACGCGAAGGCGAAGCCAGCCGCTCGTATAGCAAGGAGAGCCAGCACATTGTGGAATGGCTCACCAACTATCAAGGTTCCTTTGGTCTGCACAACGTGAAGGGTATGGCAGGCTACTCCTAGCAGTATTCGCGTTACTCTGGCCTAAATGCCGAGAACAAGGACTTTCCCAACGATGGACTGGGTGCAGACAATCTGGGTTCCGGTGAATACGCCAAGGAGGAGGGTGAAGTGCTGATGAGCAGCTACAAGAACGATGCCAAGCTGATTGCCTTCTTCGGACGTGTGAGTTACGACTACGATGGACGCTACCTCTTCACTGCGTCCCTGCGTCATGAGGGTTCGTCGAAGTTCGGTGCCGATAACAAGTGGGGTAACTTTCCTGCCGTGTCAGCCGGTTGGCGCATCTCTTCGGAGTCGTTTATGAAAGGCATCAAGTGGATTAACGACTTGAAGCTTCGTGCCGACTACGGTGTTACTGGAAACCAAGACTTCGGCAGCTATTTATCACTGAACACAATGACTGGTTTCGGCTACTACTCCTACAATGGACGCTATTTCCAGGTGTGGGGGCCTTCGAAGAACGTTAACCCCGACCTGAGATGGGAAAAAGGCAAGAACTTCAACATTGGTCTCGACTTCTCACTCTTCAAGGGCCGCCTCTATGGTTCAATCAACTATTTCAGCCGCCGACAACAGGACTTGCTCGGCAACTATAAGGTTTCAGTGCCACCTTATCTCTTCGATGAGACATTTGTCAATGTGGGTACGATGAAGAACACAGGTCTTGAGGTGGACCTGAATTTCAAGGCCGTCAACACCAAAGATTTCTCCTACGATATCAGCTTTGTGGGAACAACCATGCGTAATGAGTTTGTTGACTTCAGCAACTCGGAGTATGTTGGTCAAGACTACTACGACGTGTGCGGTACAGAGGATCCCTATCCTTTCTACAATCTGCAGCGCATACAGAAAGGTGAGTCACTTGGTAACTTCTACATGTGGAAATATGCCGGTCACACCGAGGATGGAGAGTGGCTTATATATGACAAGGACGGGGACATTATCCGCGCATCTCAGGCCAGCGACGAAGATCGTAGGATCGTTGGAAACGGTATGCCTAAGTTCACGATGTCCACAAGCCATAACTTCCGCTATCGCAATTTCGACCTCTCGCTGTTCTTCCGTGGTGCTTTCGGCTACGACATATTCAACATTCACGATTTCTATTACGGAACCCGCAACTTCACTGGCAACCGACTTCAGAAGGCATACGACAAGAACTTTGTGGTCAGCTCATCGGCCAATCCTGTAGTGTGTGACTACTTCCTGGAGCGAGGTGACTATCTAAAACTCGACATGGTAACACTGGGCTATACTTTCCGCCCCGATGACTGGCGTTTCCTAGACAGAGTACGCGTATATGGAACAATGAAGAACGTGTTTACACTGACCAGCTTCAGCGGTGTTGACCCATCAACATATCAAGTCAACGGCTTGACTCCTGGCGGGCAGGGCTCGCGAACTTATTTCCCTTCGACTCGACAATTCATCGTAGGTTTGCAAGTTGATTTCTGATAACCATAATAACTGTTACAACTATGAAATTCCCCTATAATATAATCTGTGCATTGACCGGAATCATGATTCTCGGTAGTTGCACCAATCTGGACGAGACGCTCTATGATCAGGTGGGTACTCAAAACTACTACAACACGAAAAACGATGTCATACGTGCTACGTTCCGTCCTTTTGAACATGCATTCTGGAGCATCCAAAGCCGGCACGTGCTGAACGAGCTGACAGCAGACCAGCTAATTACACCGACGCGCGATGGATGGTGGGACGACGGAGGCAAATGGCGCAGACTGCACTACCACGAATGGAACGTGGAGGACGGCGGTGATGCCCAGACAGAATGGAACGGTTGCTTCCAAGGAATCATGCAGTGCAACTATGTGATTGAAGACCTTGAAAAACTATCATCCAATCAGTTCGGCTTCTCACAGGCCGAATTCGACAACCTCAAGGCACAATGCCGTGTGCTGAGAGCATGGTTCTATCTGCGCCTACTTGACGGTTTCCGCAACGTGCCACTAGCCGTCAGTTTCAGCGATGTATCACAGAATACCGAAACACAAGTAGAACCCAAGGTGATATTTGAACTGATAGAAAATGACCTGAAGGACTGTATTCCATTGTTGGCAGAGAAAACGGCACTAGGCTCAGGAGCCGACCTGCAAGGACAATGGACCAAGGCAGGTGCAGCATCATTGCTGGTTCGCCTATATCTGAATGCAGAAGTCTATATCGGTGAAAGCAAATACAACGAATGCGAAAGCATTGCACAAGACATAATCGACGGGAAGTATGGCAAATATCAAGTAGCTGACCGTTGGGATGCAGCCTTTGACTGGAACAATGACGAGTGCGACGAGGTCATATTCGGATTCCCTGCAGCACCAGGCTACAGCTACTGGCAGTATCAGGGCGATACCTATTGGTGGACTGCACCAGCTCGCTCGCGCTTCTACTTCAACGACTCTAAATGCAAGGCTGGCGACCACAACACCAAATATGCGGCTTCACCAAGCTATGCTCCGGACGGTACGCTATACACATTTGAACTCGGCATGCCAATTCAGAACTTCCGCAAATATCCAGGCGATGAACGCATGAAACTCTACCGCAACCTAGGCAACAGCAAACGCGAAGGAATGTTCCTCTTCGGTTATCTGGAATACAAGGACGAAAGCGGAGCCACAAAGCGCGTGCAGGCACCCGAGGCTCCATACGACCTATATATCCGAGACGCCGTTGGCAAGTTCCAGGCTCTCGCATCTGACAAGTGGCTGGCTGCTGGCGTGAGCACATTGCGCGACGGTGATCATAATTCTGGTTGGCATTTCGCAAAATATCCTTTCTATTCCGACAACGACACACATCAGATGGAAAGCGATTACACCGAGATACGTCTGCCTGAAATCATATACTCGCTCGCGGAGTGCAAGCTGCGTTCAGGAAAGAAAGCAGATGCAGGACGCCTTCTCAACAGCGTTCGCAAACGCAACTATCCCGCTGCAAACCACGCCACTGTACTTTATGCGCCAGATGGTGCAGCAACACTTGACATGAAAGAAATGCTCGACGAATGGGGACGTGAATTCTTTGCTGAAAGCCGTCGCCGCATCGACCTCATCCGCTTCGGTAAGTTCACATCTGGGACTTGGTGGGACAAGACTCCAGATGCAGACGACCACACGAAGATATTCCCCATCATGAGACCAATCCTGAATGCCAATCCCTCGCTCAAACAGAATCCTGGATATAATAACTAACCAAAGGTAACATATAAACTGTATGAAAACGAATAAACATATCTTTACCTGCCTGACAGCATTAATCCTGACTGCATTTTTTGCCGGATGCGAGAATGAGGGAGGAAAGGAATTAGTCATTATTGAAGGCGAGTTGCCCATCAAGACCACATCGCTCTACATGGTGGGTGACGCCACGCCAAACGGATGGGATATCGGCAATCCCACACCACTGCAAGCTTCTGTAGAAGATCCGCTCGTGTTCACATGGGAAGGTTCACTCTATGCTGGTGAAATCAAACTATGTCTCACACCTGGAAGCTGGGATGTAGCATTCATACGTCCAGAAGTAGGAGGTACAGAAATCTCGAAGACTGACATTAGCAATCAGAAGTTTGTGATGAATGCTGGCGACCCCGACAACAAATGGAAGGTCGTAGATGCGGGCAAATACCGCCTGACATTTGACCTGCGCAATTGGACTATGTCCACTGTATTCACAGGCGAGAATGATGTACCCGTCGTCGAACCTATTGAGACAGAAGTCTTGTATATCGTAGGCGATGCCACACCTGTAGGATGGAATATCGATTCGCCGTCAAAGCTTGAGAAGAAGTCCAAATACATATTTGTCTATGAAGGTGAGCTAAACAAGGGTGAACTCAAGGCTTGCATGGAAACAGGCGACTGGAACGCGCCATTCATCCGACCCAGTTCCAGCGACTGTCGAATCGACAAGACTGGTGTTGCAGCCACCGACTTCATACTCGCAGCAAACCCCGACAACAAATGGAAGGTTGCAGATGCAGGAAACTACCGGCTTACATTCGATCTGGAACACTGGACTATCAAGGTTGAGTTCCTCAGTGAGATTGTAGTGACAAAAGATCCAATTGAATCAGAGACTCTGTATATGATTGGCGATGCCACACCTGGGGGTTGGAGCATGGACGCTGCCACGGCATTCACAAACGATGCCTCAAACAAGTATATCTTCACATGGGAAGGAGAGCTTGTACCTGGCGATATGAAAGCATGCCTCGAACCAGACGGCACCTTCTCCTGCCCCTTCCTGCGTCCATCCGCATCCGATGTCGAAATCAATGCCACAGGTGTAACTGCAACTGATTTCGTCTATACAACGAGCCCTGATGACAAATGGCATGTGACCGAGGCTGGTACATATCATATCACATTCGATTTGGAGCATTGGACCATCCAAGTAGAGAAAAAGTAACAAAGCAAAACTCAAACTACAATGATAATGAAAAAGATGATATTATTGACGATGTCGTTGGCAACTGCCTGTCTGTTCAGTGCCTGCAACAAAGATATAGAGATGCGTTATCCTCCGAAATATGAGTTGCCTGACCTACCTGTTGTAGAGGGTGTGCATGACGGTGTAAATGCTCCGCTTTACTGGAGTCCATACGAGTACTGCTATGAGCAGGAACTGGCAGGTATCAGCGAGAGTGATATGGATCTGACATCGGATGAATGGGACAATATTATCAATTGGGTTGCCACAGACCTCAAGCCCTATGGATACGACATGATCTGTACAGACGGCTTCATACCCATGCTGGCCAAAGACAACACAGGCTACATGACACACTACGGTTCTATGGCACTGAAAGACCTTGCCGCCAAATGTAAGGCAAAAGGACTCAAGTTGGGTGTGTATGACAATCCACTTTGGATACACGGCCCGCGAACCACTAAGATTGAAGGTACGGACTACACCTTCGGAAGTCTTTACTATAACGGAACTTCTGAGATAATGAACAAGGGTACAGAAGACCGATGGTTTGACTGGGTGGTAAGTGAGAATCCAGGAGCAAAGGAGTATATCGATGGTTTCTTCAAACATTATCATGACTTAGGAGTGAGTTTCATCCGCATGGACTTCTTGTCATGGTATGAGGACGGCAAGGACCGCAACATCGGTATAGTCGGCCGTGGGTATGGTCGTGCGGCGTATGGTCGTGCTTTGGCTTATATTGCCGAGTCGGCAAAGAAATATGGTATTTTTACTTCTCTAGTGATGCCCCATCTCTACAACGATGCCGAGGTTGAGGCCCGCTATGGCAATATGGTGCGTATTGTCTGCGACACGGGTGGAGGCGGATGGTGGCACACCTCTGCTCAGGATAAGGGTAAGTCATACTCTTCATGGCCTAACTGCATGAACCAGTTCGACGGCTTTGTTTATTGGTCGCATATAGCAGGTCGCAATAAGGTGATACTGGATGGTGACTTTATCCGTCTGAACAAGTTTGAGACTGACGCAGAGAAACAGACTGTTGTGTCACTCCAATTAATTGCTGGTGGGCCTGTAGCTATTGCCGACCAGTACACAAATATTGGAGGCAACATATCTTTCTACACAAACAGCGAACTGCTTGCCCTAAATAAAGATGGTTTCGTAGGAAAGCCTTTGACAGATAAACTGAATAACAAAGAAAATGAGATTTGGTATGGCACAATGTCTAACGGAGACTATATTCTCGGACTCTTCAACCGAGGTGACAACACGGCTACAGTTTCAGTAGATTTCAGCAGGCTTGGCATCAGCGGTACAATGAATGTCCGTGACCTCTGGAAACATGCTAACGAGGGCAGCGCATCATCTCTATCGGCAACTATTCCTGCTCATGGCTGTAAGATTGTAAGACTTTCAAAATAACGAATGACAATGGATAAGATAATTAATCATGCAATGACTATTGCCTATTGCCTATGTCTGATAGGATTATGTTCATGGGTGGATGCGAAGGCACAGACGGTGTACTCGCCTGATGGTAATGTGTGCGTCCGCTTTGCGCTAACGGAACAGGGTGTGCCTACATACCAAATAGACTACAAAGATCAGACGGTAATTAAACCGAGTACTCTCGGCATTGAACTCAATGAGGAAAATTCGCTGATGGACCAGTTTCGCATCAACAAGAGTTCAACAAGTTCTTTTGATGAAACGTGGCAGCCTGTGTGGGGCGAGGAGAGGGAGATACGGAACCACTACAACGAGTTGTTCGTAGAGATGGAGAAGCCGTCGAATGGGCGGTTTATGAACCTGAGATTCAGAGCTTACGATGATGGCGTTGGTTTCCGGTATGAGTTCCCATTGCAGCAGTATCTTCCGTATTTTGTGGTGAAGTCTGAGCGTACAGAGTTTGCAATGACGGGAGACCACAAGGCATGGTGGATTCCTGGAGACTACGATACTCAGGAGTATGATTACACCGAGTCGAGGCTCTCTGAAATCAGGTCTCTGATGAAGGACGCGGTCTGTGATAATGCTTCGCAGACGGTGTTTTCACCTACAGGTGTGCAGACGTCTTTGCAAATGAAGACGGATGATGGAATATATATCAATATACATGAAGCTGCTTTGGTGGATTACTCATGTATGCACCTTGAGTATGATGATGAGAAGATGGTATTCAGATCGCAACTGACTCCTGATGCGGAGAACAATATGGCTCACATGCAGACTCCTTGCCACACGCCTTGGAGGACTGTGATGGTGGTTGACGACGCCAGGAAGATACTGGCGTCACGCCTAATACTGAACCTGAACGAGCCTTGCAAGTACTCTGACACATCGTGGATTAGGCCTGTGAAGTATATCGGTGTATGGTGGGAAATGATTGGCGGCGGAAAGCCGTGGTCTTATACCGATGAACTGCCATCGGTAAGGATTGGTGAGACAGACTTCACAAAGGTTAAGCCCCACGGCAATCACCCTGCGAACAATGAGAATGTGAGACGATATATTGATTTTGCGGCTCAACATGGTTTCTCGCAGGTTCTTGTAGAGGGCTGGAACATAGGTTGGGAGGATTGGTTCGGTCACTCTAAGGATTATGTATTCGATTTTCAAACACCTTATCCGGACTTTGATATCCAGGCTTTGAATGACTATGCCCACTCTAAGGGTGTTAGACTGATGATGCATCATGAGACATCGGCATCCATCCGCAACTATGAGCGTCACTTGGAAGCTGCGTACGATCTGATGGACAGGTATGGCTATAATTCGGTTAAGAGCGGATATGTTGGCAATATCATTCCCCGTGGAGAGCATCACTACGGCCAGTGGCTCGTGAACCATTACCTGTACTGCGTCACAGAGGCTGCGAAACATCACATCATGGTTAATGCGCATGAGGCTGTGAGACCTACGGGATTGTGCCGCACCTACCCGAACCTCATAGGCAATGAGTCGGCAAGGGGTACGGAGTATGAGTCGTTTACAGGTAACAAGCCATTCCACACGACGGTGCTTCCTTTTACACGTCTTCAGGGGGGACCAATGGACTATACTCCTGGTATCTTTGAGATGGACATGAGCAAGGTAAACCCCAATAGCACCTCGCATGTGAACTCGACATTGGCCCGTCAGTTGGCACTCTATGTGACTATGTACTCACCACTGCAGATGGCAGCTGATGTACCTGATGTATATGAACGTTTCATGGATGCCTTCCAGTTTATCAAGGATGTTGCCATCGATTGGGATGAGAGTCGCTATCTGGAAGCTGAACCTGGACAATATGTTACTATTGCACGTAAGGCAAAGGGTGAAGAGAGCTGGTTCATTGGTTGCACCTGCAACGAAAAAGGACATCAATCAGTGCTGCCGCTTGATTTCCTGGAAGCTGGGCAAAAGTTTGTTGCCACCGTGTATGCCGATGCTCCAGACGCTCACTATCGAACTAATCCTCAAGCATATGTCATCCGTAAGGGGTTGGTTGATGCGAAGAGTATTCTACGACTTAAGGCTGCTCCCGGTGGCGGATATGCCATCAGCATAGTGAAAGCGACGAAGGCTGAAAGTAAAGGACTTAAGAAACTAAAGCTCTAAATTGTCTCAGATGGGCAGAACGCTTATTTTCAAGAAATGGGACGCCCTATTTCTTACTTTGCTTTTTCTCTTTGGCTTTCAGAGTGCTTGGGCTGTAGTTATCTCTGACATGAGTGTTGAGCTTAGCACTGATAAGGCGCGCTATGCTCCTGGTCAAATAGTACAACTGACAGCGGTTGGAGAGATTCCAAAGAATACGTTTGTACGTTATCGTCATGGAGCTACTATCGTAGGCGAGTATTCTTTCCAAAACATTTCCAAGGAGAATAAGTGGTCTTGGTCTCCGCCGACCGATGACTTTCAAGGCTATCTCGTTGAGCTCTACCATAAGGTGGGAGCCGACGAGGTTATCCTTGGGACGATAGCGGTAGATGTCTCAAGCGACTGGACGCGGTTTCCACGATATGGTTTCGTTGCCGACTTCAATAACTACGACGGGACTGTTGACAAAGATGCCAACATCCGCACGGAGATGGCATATTTGAACCGTTTGCACATCAACGGCGTACAGTTCCAGGACTGGCATTGGAAGCACCACCAGCCCGTGAAGTTCGAGAACAACGGAACACCTTCCCAATGGTATCAGGACATAAGCAAACGTTATATCGGCACCCGCTATATTAAGAAATACATTGACGTGCAACATAGCTATGGAATGAAGTCCATCTTTTACAACCTATGCTACGGTGCATGGGAAGGTGCATCCAGCGACGGTGTTAAGAAAGAATGGGGCCTCTACAAGCGCAACAACAATGGCAGCTATGTTCAGGACAGTCACGAACTGAAGGACTGGGCTAGCGACATATACCTTCAGGTGCCAAATAATCAAGCCTGGCTGGAGTATATTCAAGCACGCAACGAGGAAGTCTATGCGAACTACAAGTTTGATGGTTTCCAGATTGACCAGCTGGGCGATCGCGGCACGGTGTATGACTACAACCATAACATTGTGGACCTGCCTGAGGGTTTTGCATCATTCATCAACTCGATGAAAGCCAGCCACCCAGAAAAGTCTCTCATCATGAATGCCGTCTATGATTACGGTGCTGAGAGCATCGCAAGGACGGGGAATGTTGATTTCTGCTACAACGAGGTGTGGAGCGGCAACGGTCATGAGCTATTCGCGCACCTCTATGATGTGATACATAACAATGACAAGTACAGCGACCACCATCTTCGAACAGTATTTGCAGCCTATATGAACTACGACAAAGCATTCGAAGATGGCTCTGGTGATAAACTAATGAACACCCCTGGTGTACTGCTGACTGATGCTGTTATGTTTGCTCTAGGTGGTTCGCACATTGAGATGGGCGACCATATGCTGAGCCGCGAGTATTTTCCAGCGGCTTCACTTGCCATGACTGATGAGCTGAGGAGTGCTATGATTCGGTATTATGATTTCTTAACGGCCTATCAGAACCTACTACGAGGGAAATCGTCGAAAGCCGTTTCATCACTTAAGGTAGGAACCACGATTAACAACGTTTCTATAAACACATGGCCGCCTCGTGCTAATTCCATCGTATCGTTCTCAAAACTCGTGGACAACCAGCAGGTGATACACCTTCTGAATTTTCTAGGGACAGATGACCTGTCCTGGCGCGACGTAAACGGCACTCGTCAAGAACCACCACTAAAAGAAAACCTGCCTTTGAAAATTGCCACGAATCGGGAAATCACCAAGGTTTGGGTTGCTTCACCCGACTGTCATGGCGGTGCTGTCCAAGAACTGGCTTTTACACAGCAGAACGGTGCGGTGACATTTACCCTCCCATCGTTGAAATACTGGTCTATGGTGGTGTTGGAAAGTGAGTACATTGAAAAAGAACTTTTCCTTACAGGAGAGGCTGTTCAACGTGAGGGCTATGGAGCTTATGACCTCAGTCAGGCTGTTTCTTTGGACCCTAATTCAGATGGTAAAACCTTCACTGTAACAGCTCATTTAAAAGGAAATCAACCTTTCAAGTTCACCAATGGAACAGACTGGGCTACTTGTACCAGCTTTAATGCAGAACATCCGGCTTACTTGTTCAATGAAACGTATCAAATCAATACAGGTCACCTGCTCATCAATGGTGCAAATGACTATAAATTCATGGTAGAGAAAGACGGATACTATAGCATAACCATTGATCTCAGCCAATTGAGGATCAGGGTAGAAAAGGCGGGGAGCGAAAACGCAATTACACAACGTCTGGAAAACTTGTTGCAAGAATCTTCGACAATATATGACCTTACAGGACGTTTCATCGGAACGGGCCAAAGTGTCAAGGGGTCTTTACCTTGCGGAAGTGTAGTAATACAGAAGATTGGAACAGACTATAAGAAAATCGTGATTAAATAGTCTTTTCTACCGAGTGTTTATCCGGAGCAAATGTTATTATCAGAAAATCAACCATATACGTCATTACAACAAATCTCAGAATTTACCATAAAATTACTGACATATATATTTTTATGTAATAATGATGAACTTTGCGGTGTGATGATAACATCTGGATCTGACACTTTAAATAATAAATACTATGAGAAAAATTACTCTTCTATTTTCCACTGTGATTACACTCCTTTTCCAATGTAATTTGCAGGCTAAAGACATCACTATCTACGTGCAGGCTGACCATCAGCCCAACATCCATTTTTGGGGCTATCCTGAGGAGGAGTCGGAGTGGCCAGGCGTATTGCTAACAGAGACAGCTACGGTCAAGGCTCTCGATGGAACTGAAATGTCATTCTATTACAAGACCTTCACCAACCTGGCCGAGGATGCCAAAATCAGTTTTCTGTTCAATTATAATGGTTACGATGACAATACTCGTAACATCAACAACATTTCCAACAGCAGATACTATATCTATAAAGGCAATCACGAGTACGAGGACATTACCAGTCAAATTACAGGAGAACCTGACGATGTAATAGAGAAAGTACAGCTACCAGGTGACTTTTGTGGTTGGAATGGTGATGCCAATACCTTCGAAGCCAGCGAGGGGAAATACACCTATGTAAGAATTGTAGATTTCTCAGATGTGACCAGTGACATAGTAACCTTCAAACTTTTGGTCAATAACGGTCACTGGTTGGGATGGAATGACATTGTGGTGAATGCTCCTGACGGATGGGTGCAGGAAGCAGCTGCCGATGGAAACATCCAACTGAATCTATCAGCTATTGGTGCTAAGAAATTTACATTCACTGCGGTATGGGGCGGTGGCAACATGTCATCAGCAGCCTGGGTACTAAATATTAATGCAGAAGCGGATGCCATTATTGAGAAAGTGCAACTGCCAGGCAACTTCAACGAATGGAATGGAAACTATGCTGTTCTTATGAAAGAGGGGAGTTATACATACACCTGTGATCTGGACTTATCCTCTGTCACAGAACCATGTGTTGTGTTCAAGTTGCTAGTAAATAATCGTCATTGGCTTGGCTACTATGACCTTGTGGATGTTGAAGCCCCTGATGGTTGGGCAGAGGAGTCTATAGAAGGTGGAAACATACAGTTGAACCTCACTTCTACCAACACGAAGAAATTCACAATCACAGCCTCTTGGGCTGGTGGGAATATTGCCTCAGCAGGATGGATTCTGAAGATTTCGGCCCAAGGAAGTACGGGCATCAGCACAGGTGTAGCCTTCAATAATGCTGCAGCAACACCCGTTTACGACCTTGCCGGTCATAAGATGACAGCTGCCAGGCATCATAAAGGGGTGTGCATCAAAGATGGCAAGAAAATCATTATGAACTAGTATTTCGTACAAATAATATTTACTAATGAAAAAGATTACTATTCTATTTAGTGCATTGATATGGTTGATGTCGGTGCAAGTGATGGCTGAAGTTGGTGATGTGTTTACAGATGAGACAAGTCATTTGAAGTTCAAGGTCATAAGGGAAACTGAAGAACAGAAGGAAGTTCAGGTTATCCGTGCAGATGCCAGTCTTTCTGGTGAGATTGTTATCCCCGACCATGTGACGAATAATGATATTGAATACTCTGTAGCTTCAATCAAGGGTGGAGAACAGGGTGATGGCTGTGCTTTCCGTGAGATGAATGACATTACAAGCATCACTATTCCCTATACGGTTTACTCCATTGAATATAGTGCGTTCTATCATTGTGAAGGTCTGACTGCGGTTTACAACAATGGTAATATGGACATGATTGACGGTTGGACATTCAATGGTTGCACGAATCTGGAATACTGCACTATTCCTTCAACTATCAAGATTATTGGTGAGAGTGCCTTCGAGGGTTGTACGAAGCTTGACAATGTGGTTTTCCCTGAAGGGTTGGAGAAGTTCAATACACACGCCTTCAAGAATTGTACATCACTGAAGAGGATTGTATTGCACAATAACATATCCGACCTGTCCACATGGACTTTCGAGGGTTGTTCATCCTTGAAGTACGTTTCACTTCCGACCTCTATATCCCTTATTGGAGAAGGCGTTTTCTTTAATTGTTCCAGTCTTGAAGAGATTACTATCCCTGCCAATATCACTGAATTCTATGATAATGTGTTTAATGGCTGCTCAAGCTTGATGAGCATCTATTATTTAGCGGACAACATTTCTTTCTTTGAGAGTACGAACAACCAATTCACTGGCACTCCTGGTGAGTTACGGATGTACACGAAGCAGTCTCCCAAAGAGGGTATTGCCAGTGTTGTATGGGGTGGCAGATTCGGTGAAAACCGTAAGCCATACGTGGAATATGATATTCCTTACACTCAGGCAAAGGAATACATGACTTTCTGCCGTGACTTTGATGTGGATTTTTCATCTACCGACGGGTTGATGGCTGGCGTTGCTCTCTCCAGCAACCTTGTTGACAATAAGCTGACGCTGACAGTAAGAAGTTCTGTTCCTGCGGGTACAGGTGTACTGTTGAAAGGTGATGTGGGAACGTATAGTCTGAGGATTGCAGAGAGCAGCCCAGAGGCTATTGAAAACAACCTATTGAAAGGCGTGGTATATTCTATGGTCATTCCCCATGGGGACGGGAAGACAGCTTTCGTGTTGCAAGATGGAATATTTAAGGTAGCTAACGAAAACCATGTTCTACAAGCGGGTAAGGCGTACCTTGAGCTGCCGAGCGAAAATGCTGTACACAGTTTGAGTTTCTCCTTTGACGACATAACAACGGGTATCGGTGGTATGGCAGCAGAGAGTGCAAGTCTCACGTATGGGAACATCTATAACCTAAACGGACAGCGAGTTAGCCGCATTACCAAAGGTATGTATATTATTAACGGTAAAAAAACGATTGTAAAATGAAAAAAAAGGCATATATAAAACCACATATTGAGATCCTAGATGCCGATTGCAAAGGAGCCTTGCTGTCTTCATCAGTCAATTTCGAGGTTGAAGTGGCTTGGGAGGAGGAAGAAGAACCCCAACCTGGCAGTTGGGATGATATGTGGGCCGACTGATATGTTAGTTAGTTGTTAGTCTATTTTGTAAAGAAAGACGTTATTCATGGAGTCCGCCTGTGGCCGTGAGGTCATAGGCGGAACACATTTTACATAGGGGACGATTTCAGCCCCTCAATAATCCGCCTTGTGGCCTCCTCGACCTGGCTGCGTGGACAGGCTAGGTTGACACGCAGGAAGCCTGCCTGTCCGTACATCTCGCCCGGATTGACCCACACTTTGTGACGGGCTTTAAGGTCGGATGCTATTGCCTTGCTGTCTGTGGAAAGACTGCTCACATCGACCCATGCCAGATAGGTGCCGTCCAACTGTGCTATGGGCAGGGCGGGCAGAGCGGCTTTCATCATAGAGCGGAACAGCTGATAGTTGTCGTAGATGTAGCGCAAGAGGTGGTTGAGCCATTCCTCACCTTCCGAGGAATATGCAGCTTCGAGAGCTATGATGCCAAACGGGTTGACATCGCAGACTTCATTGACGTTGATTGCACGGTCTATTCTGGCTCGCATCTCTGCTGAGGGGCTGATGATATAAGCCATCTGCAAGCCTGCTATGTTGAATGCCTTGCTGGCAGCATTGGCCACTACATAGTCCATACCCCTGGCCTCTGCTACAAGACCGAAGGGAGTGTAGGCATATCCGAGGTCGGGATTGACGAACTCACAATGTATCTCATCGGCAACCACTACGACGCTGTGACGCTGACAGATGTCGGCCATGCGGTTCAACTCATCGCGTGTCCAGACCCTGCAAGCGGGGTTATGAGGGTTGCAGAGCAGAAACACCTTGACATGCTGTTCGATGATAGTTTGCTCCATCAAAGCGAAATCCACCGTATAGCGTTCTGTGTCGGGATGCCAGGTGAGGGGCATCTCCACCACCCTACAGCCATTGTTGCGAATACTGGAGAAGAAGCAGTTATAGACTGGGGTCTGTATCAGGACGGCATCGCCCTCGCTGGCCAGAGCCTTGACGATGACAGAGAGTGCCGGCACCACTCCAATGGTGTATTGAATCCATTCGCGCCGGGGTGTCCATCCGTGACGACGTGTATGCCAGTCGATGATGGCTCGGTAGTAGCTTTCTGGAACGATGTTGTAGCCGAAGGCACCATGTTCAACCCTGCGGCGCATGGCCTCTATGATACATGGTGCTGTGGCAAAGTCCATATCAGCCACCCACATGGGGATGACCTCCGAGTCGTCGCACTCGTCCCATTTCACACAGTTAGAGCCACAACGATGGATAGGGGTGTCAAAATCAAAACGATGGTTCATAGTTGTTTTTTTGTTTCTATCACGCAGTTAGCAGGTGACTTGATGTTCTCATCCAGGGTTATCTTGCCCACGCTATCGGCTATGATTAGCCCGCTTATGGGATTCTTTATCTCTGTGACGCTCCCCTTGATGGTGGCGTTGATGTCGGAGCTGTCCTCGAAAGCGCGGTCACTGGCAGCATCGAAGGTGCAGTCCTCCAGCGTCAGCCCATCAATATAGCAGAGCGGCTGCTCGCCTGCAATGTGGCAACGAACCAGACGCAGGTTCTTGGAGTGCCATCCCAGATACTCGCCATCAAGACAGCTGTCGTAGATGGTCACGTTCTCTGTTTCCCAGAAGGCATCCTTCGTCTCGATGTGGGCATTGCGTACAACAGCGTTTCTAACATACTGGAACACGTATTTTGAGTCGCTCTTCAAGCCATCGACATCCACATCCTCACAGAACATGAAAGGATAGGTTCCCTCATGGAGCTTGACGTTGCGGACGGTCAATCCTTTCACCCTCCAGAATGTCTCGTCGGCATCGCTGAACCTTACGTTCTCAACTGTCAGATTGCGCATCTCGCGGAAGAACTTGGGAGCCTCTATCATGCAGTCACGCATCACCATATCGTTGCTATACCAGATGGCGGAGCGAGATCCTACCTCAAACAGGCAATTTGTTATCAGGCTTCCATCGACATGCCACCAAGGGTACTTGCCAATGAAGCGGCAGTGGTCGGCCTCTATATTCTGGCAGCACTTGATACCACTCTCCCCCTCTGTTATGGTTACATTTTCAAGTCGTGTATTCTTCAAGGCGAACAAGGGGCGTTCACCTCCGAATGACTGGTCTTTAATGAGCTGCATATTGTCGATTATTTATGTTTAAGTAGGTATTCACAATTATTTTACACAATTTATTCCCTGTAGGTGTTTTCATGTCTGATGTCACTCTTTGTCGCATCTTTTCCTTTTCTCCTCAGTCACAGAACCCGCTCTGCTCCTTCGGAGGAAAAGAAAAACCTGCATCCAAATAGTTGCCATCATACATTAAACTAATTATGAACACCTACTTATTTTCATCCAATGTCCCCACTGCATTCGAGCCAAGAATATCAGTCCTCGGAAGGTGAGTTCAATAGCCATTGCTATCCACACTCCATGAAGCCCCATAGACGGAGCGAGTGCTGCGGCCAATGTTATACGTACTGCCCATATTGATATGAGGTTCATCAACGCGGGTTTCTTGGTGTCGCCAGCACCGACAAACACACTCATGGCAACGATTGAAGCAGCGAACATAGGTTCTGCCCAAGCTTCGATACGCAAGCACTCCGTGCCAAGCGCCCTTACAGCTGCATCAGGTGTAAGCGATGCCATCATCAAAGGGGCTGCCATGTACATCAGCACTCCCATAAATGTCATGGTGACTATACCGAGGAGAGTTGTCATCCAGGCAAAGCGTGAGGTCAATCGCCAACGCTTGGCCCCGACACTCTGCCCCACCAGCGTCGTTGCCGCCTCGCCGATGCCAAAGCCTGGCATATAGCAGAGACTCTCAGCCGTGATGCCAAGGGTGTTGGCTGCTATGGCCACAGCTCCCAGCGGAGCAACGATGATGGTTGTGACAATCTGAGCCGCATTCATGGCTACACGCTGGAGCAGTATGGGCCATGAGATGTCGTAGGCCCGTCGCAGCACTTTACGCTGCGGTGAGAAAGAGCCTGTACTACCGAGGAGGCGTAGCTCTGGACAACGCGAGACGGCATACCACATAAGATAGCCACTCACTATGGCCTCTGCCGAGATGGTGCCAATGGCAGCACCTGTCACGCCCAATCCGAAGCCTGGTATCCACACGTCTGTTCCCAACAGGCTAACGGTTCGCGAAGGGAAGATTAGGAAGAAGTTGAAGACCACATCCAATATGCACATCACCATGTTGGCTATGCTAGGCACCTTGATGTTGCCCGCACTTCGAAGCATGGAGCCGGAGATGAACTCCAGCATGGCCATAGGCGCTCCAGCGCAGAAGATGAGGAAATAGAGAGTGGCATCGCCATTGATGGTCTCATCGCCTCCGAGCCAGCGCGGCAATGGGAACGCCACAGCCACCCCCACCAGGGCTACAAGCACAGACAGAGCCACGGATGTTGCTATGCTCTGACGGAACACACTTCGCGCCCCGTCTAGATCGTCGGCTCCTATTAGATGAGCCACCTGAACAGAAAATCCGGTGCTTATGCACGAAATGACTGACCAAAACAGCCACAGCGACGTGGCCACCAGACCTATGGATGCTGTTGCCTCTGCCCCAAGACTACCCACCATAGCGTCATCGATATAGAACATGAGTATGGTGGAGAGCTGAGACAAGATGGCAGGCACACTCAACATCAGTACCAGCCGCAGTTGTTCGCCAGTACTCAGAGCCACATGCTGCCGTATTCGCAGCAACAGTTCATCCTTGCTTATTGCCATAATGGCCTACGCTAAAAAACAAGACAGCAAGACACTGGTTATTACGCATCTTGCTGTCTTGGGATTATAGTTGAGTTGTTACTTCTTGAACTCTACTGCAGCATGTTCTACACCAAGGCAGGCCTTGTAGGTAGCGATGTAGCGGTTGAAGCCTTCCACATCCTCTGCCGTAGGCTTAACCTCAACGCCGGTGTTGCCTGCAAAGACAACCTTGTCGAGATAGTCGGCCAAGCTGAGCTTGTCAGGATTGTTGACTGAATAGGCAGCAAGCAGAGCTATACCCCAAGCACCACCTTCACCTGCCGTCTCCATCACAGATATAGGCGAGTTGAGGGCTGCAGCCAGCATCTGCTGACCTACCTTTGGAGTTGTGAAGTAGCCGCCATGACCCATGATACGGTCCACCTGAACCTTCTCCTCGTTGAAGAGGATATCGTTACCTATCTTCAGCACACCGATAGCTCCATAGAGCTGGGCGCGCATGAAGTTGGCCAGGGAGAACTTGTCGTTGGCTGAACGCACGAAGAGAGGACGACCGTCCATCAATCCCGTGACAGGTTCACCGGAGATGTAGTTGTATGCCATCAGGCCACCGCAGTCGGCATCGCCGCTGAGGGCTACGTTGAAGAGTGTGGTGTAGAGGTCGTTGGTACTCTGCTTCACACCGAGCAGTTCCTGATACTCCTTGAACATCTTCACCCATGCGTTGATTTCGCTTGTGCAGTTGTTGCAGTGTACCATAGCAACCAATGAGCCGTCGGGGGTTGTGACCATGTCGAGAACCTCGTAGGGCTTGGTAAGCGGCTTCTCCAGCACAATCATGGAGAAGGAGCTGGTGCCGGCTGAGACATTACCTGTGCGCTGACGTACGGCGTTGGTGGCCACCATTCCAGTGCCTGCATCGCCTTCTGGAGGACATACGGGGATGCCAGGCTTCAAATGACCGCTCACATCGAGCTTCTGGGCGCCTTCAGGAGTTAGGAAGCCAGCGTTCTCGCCTGCCACCAACACCTTAGGCAGTATGTCAAGCAGCTTCCAGCTGAAGCCACGCGGTTCGATGAGTTTGTCGAACTTGGCAACCATAGTTGCGTCATAGGTCTTGGTATAGGGATCAACTGGTATCATGCCAGAAGCATCACCCACGCCCAGGACTTTCTGCCCTGTCACCTGCCAGTGTACGTAACCAGCCAGAGTGGTGAGGAACGTGATGTCCTTCACGTGTTCCTCGTTGTCTAGGATGGCTTCGTAGATGTGGCTGATACTCCAGCGCAATGGGATGTTATAGTTGAAGAGCTCGCTGAGTTCAGCAGCAGCCTTACCTGTGTTGGTGTTGCGCCATGTGCGGAAAGGAACCATAATCTCACCCTTCTCGTTGAATGGCATATATCCATGCATCATGGCAGAGAAACCGATGGCGGCAAGAGCCTCAATCTCACAATCATACTGATCAATGACATTCTTGCGCAGGTCGGCATAGCAGTCCTGAAGGCCATACCAGATAGCCTCTGTGGAGTAGGTCCACAGACCGTCCACAAGCTGGTTCTCCCATGTGTGCGAACCCTGCGCTATCGGCTTGTTCTCCGGGTCGATAAGCACGGCCTTGATACGTGTTGAGCCAAACTCAATGCCGAGTACGGCCTTACCTGATTCGATTACTTGTTTTGCTGTCATGTTAGTTTATAATTTGTAATGGTTAGACTATTTCTTGGCAAAGATAACTTTAGTTCTGTAAACGTCCAAACATTACCCTTTTTTTTTGAGTGTCCACCCAATCTTCACTATTTTTGCACAGTTTTTGCATCACCATGAAGACTGAAAAACAAATAGCAGCTATCAAGCAGTTTGCCAGCGAGAAGAAATCCTCGATGAAGCGACGCGATGACCACACAGACTATCGCGCCCGAAAGATGTATATGATAACCATTGAGGTAGAGGGCCGGCGGCCATTGTTTGGACAGGTCGTAGGCTCCCCTTTTGCTCCGAAAGGCAGTGATGACGCCCCGCACATGGTGCTGTCGCCTTTAGGAACAGCAGTCAGGGAAGAATGGCTGGGCATACCGCGCTACTATCCACAGATAGAGGTGATGACCATTCAGGTTATGCCCGACCATCTGCATGGCATCATCTTTGTCAGGGAAGCACTTCCCGTACATTTAGGGCAGGTTATTGCTGGCTTCAAAAAGGGCTGTGAGCGGAAATGGAAAGCCATGCACAACACCGCTGTAGCCCAGCTACAGCCTACCATCAACGGCACTCACCCTTCCTCTGCCCCTTTCTCCGTTTCTCCGCCAGTTGCGGCTGTGCCGCAGCAATCGACCTCCGTTCTTCCGCAGGTTGCGGCTGTGCCGAAGCAATCTACCTCCGTTCCTCCGCAGGTTGCGGCTGTGCCGCAGCAATCCTCCCCTCGCCTCTTCGCCCTCGGCTACAATGACCTTATCCTCAAGAACTATGATGAGTTCATAAACTGGAAGCACTATCTTGCCGACAATCCCTTCCGTCTTGCCATGAAGCGAGCCCACCCCGACTACCTCCGCGTCAAGCTCTCCGTGGACGTCTGCGGACGTTCCTGTTCAACTGTTGGCAACCTCTCTTTGCTGTCTGCACCACTTAAGCTGCGGGTGCGTATTTCCCGCAGCATCGCTCCCACTCTGTTGGAACAGGAAACGGAACGCCTGCTCGCTGCTGCCCGCGAGGGTGCAGTACTTGTCTCTGCCGCTATCAGCCCTGGCGAGAAGGTCGTCGTCCGCGCTGCCTTCAACGAGGGTCTCCCACTCATCATTCTTCTCGACAATGGCTTAGCGCCTTTGTCCAAGCCCTCTGGCGAGAGGTTTCGTGCCTGTGCCGAAGGCCGCATTCTACTACTCTCCCCTTTCCCCCACCACAACAACCACCAGCCAATCACTCGCGCCATCTGCGACACTCTGAACGCACTCGCATGGGATATCAGCGGAGGAAAAGGATAAAATTCATTTATATACTACATTGAAAGACACTAAAGGATTATTATCCTAATATGACAGCATTCAAAAAATTAGCATTGAAAGGCGTATGAAATAATAGATAAAAAAGGATGTTGAGAACAGCTTCAAAACAATATGATTATCTAGGATATGGTCTGACAACTGTGTATTTTTCCATTCATCAAATAGACTCGCAAATAAAACAATCACTGCTACAGAATATATTATTATTCCAAAAGGGTGATAATATAAGCTTTTTAGTATTCTTCCATCAACCAAGCATACCATAGATTTGGTTAGACCACAACCTGGACAAGGTATGTCAAATAATCTCATATATGGGCAAATGGATTTTTCAAATTCAATATTTGGGTTCAACCAATGGATAAAGAAGGGAGCAACTGTTATTACGGTTGCTCCAATCAATCTTTTATAATTTCCGTGGAATAGCAATATCATCCCATTATTACAAGATCACGAACAACTTGTGCTGCTACATCGCAATTGTAGTTTCTCACCAAGTTTGGTAGTGTAAAAAGAAGATAAAAGAACCAAATGAAAAAACCAGCACCAGTAAACCAATAGACCAGTTGAAGTCCCCATTTCCCCAGATAACCATAAGGCATTCCAAAACAAACAATGAGAAAGAAATATGCCAATCCAACTGATTTCTTTTTTCTATTGTACTCCTCAACAAACATAGCTTGTTTGTTCTCAGGCATTTTTGCCAATGTCACTTTCAACATCGCAGGCAGAATTTCCGCAATGCCTGGTTCAATTAACAAACGCCCATTTTCATTCGCTCCATTGTTCAGTCCGTTCATTTTGATTTTGTTTAAATTGGTTAGAATTACGGTTGACTATATACTTACGCACAGTTTTTATCCCCTAACTATTGGCATAGAAAAAGCGTAAGCCAACCAAAATCCTGTCCTGAGGCCGTAGGAAAAGCCCAAATGCCAGATAAGTATAGCTTACGCATGCGTAAGCATTCATCTTATCCATTCTGGCATTTATCCTTGAAATTTCCTACGTTTCAGGTCCAGAGAATGAGATAGCTGAACGCTATTTCTTTAACGTTATGTCTCGTGCTTCTTTTGGAAACACGATGCAAATGTACATAATCTTTGGATAGTTTCACAAATATGTGTCAGTTTTTCTTAAAACAGCCTTACGATACATGTATTATCCTACAACCGATAATTATTCATTCCATTAGAATAATCAAGACATCAGCCATCTGTTTCACACCAGAAAAGAGCCTTGGGTAATGTAAAATCCTCCGCAGAAATACAGCTTATGTAAATAATAATGGCAGGAAACTTGAGAAATGACGGCAGGGAAAGGATGAAACCTCGGCAGATAATGGATGCTTCCTCAGCAGATAACAGATGAAACCTCAGCAGATAATGGATGAGACCTCAGCAGATAACGGATGAGACCACAGCAGATATGGAAACTTACCTTGGGAGTATTCTTACCTGCTATAATGCAAAAATGCCTCATGTCACTGCTGACACGAGGCATATATGAGGTGAAAATGCGCGTTGATTGTGATGCCAAGTTTAAGCATCAAGGGATGGACTCATACAGACGATATATGACACAAGATTGCTGCGTGGGATAATATGCAGAATTGTATGCAGGAAATATGTCATAGCTGTATGTGATTGTCTTTTGTTTCGATGCAAAGGTAGCGATATTCAGAGGCAACTACAAGAGGCTGCAACATTTTATTCCTATAAGTGACTTACAACGAATGCTTCAATGCAAACAGCTTTTCCCTATAAATTGGGTAGGAGGTAAACGCTGATAGAAGTGTTTATCTCCTACTTCGCGTTTACCGACCTCCCACACCACCGTACAAGCGGTTCCGCATACGGCGGTTCCGTGCTTTGGCACCTCTGAGGGCGTGCGTCTCGTTGTCTTC
>JAFZQR010000055.1 GCA_017620295.1 Bacteroidaceae bacterium | reverse complement strand
TATTTCTCGCTGAACATCGCGGAACTGGATTACTTCGACCTGCGTCCCACACCGCCCATCTTCAAACATTTTGACCTCATGACGGGTGATACGGGCGACGGTTATGTAGGTGAAAAGTATTCACCAAAGAATTCGTGAATCATGGTAAACAGAACTGAGAATCTTGACTATATCTTGCGACAACTGATGACCGACGATGGTCAGCAGTATGCCATTCCCGCTACTCTGAGAGACAAACAGCGGATGATGCGTGCCCTGATGAACATCCGTCAACCCATCGCTGCATCAAATGAATTCCTTGAGGCACAGAATCAAGAACTACAGATGCAAGCAGAGGAGAGGGGAGTCGTTACATTGGAAAGTATTGCGGAAGCAAACTCTAAACTCTCCGCTCGAGCTTGCTCGCTTGACCTTTCAAGAACTCTAAACTCTCAACTTTTTCTCTGGCAAGGCGACATCACCCGTCTGAAGGTCGATGCTATCGTCAATGCCGCGAATAGTCAGATGCTCGGTTGCTGGGCACCGCTCCATAACTGTATTGACAACTGCATCCATTCGGCTGCTGGCATTCAACTCCGGCAGGAATGCTATGAGTTGATGCAGGCACAGGAACATGATGAGCCAACGGGGCAGGCTAAGATTACGCTTGGCTACAACCTGCCGGCTAAGCACGTCATCCACACCGTGGGCCCGATCATCCCACAAGGTTCACAGCCGACGAAGGAGCAGGAAGCGCAACTGGCAGCTTGTTACCGTTCCTGTCTGGACATAGCCGATGCAAACCTCTTGAAGAGCATAGCTTTCTGCTGCATATCCACGGGAGTGTTCAACTTCCCTAATCTCCGGGCTGCAGAAATTGCTATTGCTACCGTAAAGGAATGGATCTGTGCACATCATGCATCATCCATCACACAAATTATTTTCAACGTATTCTTGGACAAAGACTATGACATCTATAGACGATTACTCTCAGAAGATTCTACAGCTGCGCCAACTGATTGACGAAGCTGACTGCGTTCTGATTGGTGCTGGAGCTGGTCTTTCCACCGCAGCAGGACTGAACTACGCGGGTGAGGATTTCCGTCATGAGTTCCATGAGTGGATCAGTCGCTATGGCATCACAGACTTGTATTCCTCCTCTTTCTATCCATTCAAGACTGAGGAAGAACTGTGGGCGTGTTGGGCCAAGCACATTTGGTTTGCTCGTTACCGTCCGGAAGCATTGCCGCTCTATCGTCAGCTGTTCGATGTGGTAAAGCAGAAGGATTATTTCGTCATCACCACCAACGTGGATGGACAGTTTGAGAAGGCGGGGTTCGACACCAACCGCATCTTTGCCACACAGGGCGACTATGCGCTCTTTCAGCCGAAGTCGGGTTATCCCGAAAAGACGTGGAGCAATCGGGAATGGGTGGAGAAGGTGCTACCGCTCATCAAAGATTGCCGCATTCCCTCTGACATGATTCCTCGCGTACCTCGCACCAATGAGCCGGTGGCCATGAACCTTCGTTGTGATGACACCTTTGTTGAGGACAACCATTGGCATGAGCAAAACGGGCGCTATCAGGAGTTTGTTACAGCAGCTTATCAGAAGCGGTTACTGCTTCTGGAACTGGGTGTTGGCTTCAACACGCCCGTCATCATCCGTTTCCCTTTCGAGCGAATGGCAGCCAACTTCCCACAGACAACGCTTGTGCGATTTAACCGCGAAGAAACATTGCTCGTAACCGAAGGCGTTAAACGCTTCTTGCCTTTCCATGAGGATGTGAACGAGGTAATGAAACAGCTCACGACTCCAATAGGCAACTGAGACATACACAAACGGCTGGTGCTGAGAATGTATCTGTGGATACGGTCTCGCGCTATCATAACGTTCATGAGGAAGTCACCGCAAGCAACGTCACAGAGAAAGAGGTGAAGCCTCCCAATACGTTCTTGAAGCTTGCAGTCCTGGTCATGGCTATCGCCATCCTCCTCGGTGTCGCACTCTTTGCAATAGGCAAATTCAAGTGGTAGAGTCATTGGCACTGCTCTCCATTTTTTCATTATTCACTCTTCATCATTCCCGCTGTGTCTCGTACTCGGCGGGATTTTTCGTCTCTTCTATCTATGAAGCTCTTTTCCTGTGTACCTGCGGAAAGCTCCTTGTCCTTGGTGGGATTCTCCTTGTTCGTCATGGTGGAGCAGTCTGATGACTTCGCACGGCAGCTCGTGGATGACTGCTACGACATTGAACGTCAAATGGGTAGTCTTTCAAGTTATTTCGACTATGCTGCTTTTTCGAGGGACTTGTTCATGACGGACTACTCAATGGGTGAGCACGGCCATGTATTCAGAGTCATCTGAGTACGTGGCCGTGCCGCTTGTGTATGGGTCATCCGCTCCACTATTGGGGCGGATGGCTTAGTTTCTATAGAAATATGTTGAACAGATAGCCGGAGAGGATGATGAACAGTGTAGCCACACCGAAGAAGATGCCGACGAGTCGCCACGTCATCACTTTCTTTAAAAGTGTTGCTTCAGGCAATGATAAGCCTACGACTGCCATCATGAAGGCGATGGCGGTACCGAGGGGAATGCCCTTGGCTACGAATACTTCGATGACGGGCACTATTCCAGCAGCATTGGCGTACATCGGAACGGCGCAGATGACCGCCAAGGGTACTGCCAGCCAATTGTCCTTAGACAAGTATGTTTCAAAGAAGCCTTCAGGGACGAAGCCGTGCATGGCGGCTCCGATGCCAATACCTATCAGCACATAGACGAGTACTCCCTTGACAATATTCCAGGAGTCGCGCAAGATCTGAGGCAAGCGGTCGAAGAACGACACCTTTTCCTCTTCCCATTCTGCTGTCTGGGCAGATGACTGTGCCTGTATCTGCTTCACCCAATCACTTAGCAGAGGTTCCAGATGCATCCGTCCGAGTACCACACCACCAATCATTCCCAAGAGTATGCCGCTCACAACATAGATAGCCGTTACCTTAATGCCAAAGGAGCCAAGAAACATGGCTACTGCCACCTCATTTACCAAAGGAGAGGTGATGAGGAAGGCGAAGGTCACGCCTAGAGGTATGCCTCCTTTAACAAAGCCGATGAACAGCGGTATCGACGAGCAGGAGCAGAAAGGCGTGATGGCACCAAACAAAGAGGCAAGAAAATACTGCAAACCGTAGAGCCTATGCGTCATCAGATAGTTCCTCAAACGCTCGATAGGGAAATAGGCATTAACGACGCCCATCAATGCACTAATCAGAAACAGCAGGAGCAGTATCTTCAGCGAGTCATAGACAAAGAAGTCAAGGGAAGAGCCGAGACGGCTGTCTGCACTCAGCCCTATGACTTCATAGATTAGCCAGTCGGCAAACGTCTGAATCATACACCAAGTATTTTCTTTACCTCTGCCTCAGAAGGAACTGAGCCCTTGATTTTTACCACGCCATCAACGACTACGGCTGGAGTAGCCATGATGTTATACTCCATGATTTTCATGATGTCGGTGACGTACTCCACATGGGCATCCACGCCATTCTCCTTCACTACTTTCTCTACCATTTCGAGTGCCTTGTGACAACGGCTACACCCAGAGCCTAAAACCTTGATTTCCATAATTACACGTAAATTTGATAAGTTTGATATATTCCTACGATGATGAACACCACACCCACTATGACGCTGAGCCACAGTTCTATCGTCTTCACACGTCCATAGAACTTGCCGATCTCGCCTGCGCTGAATGCAAGAATCCATGCGACAACGAGCACAGGCAAAGCCGTTGCTACGGCAAAGACAACGGGCAGCAGATAGCCCATCGTTGCAGTTGCCGACATGGGAATGAGCATACCGAAGTAGAACATGCCGCTCGAAGGACAGAACGCCATCGCGAACAGCACACCCAATAAGAACGCGCCCCAGCCACCTTTCTTGGCTATGCGCTCTCCCTGACCATCAAATCCGAACTGCGGCAGGTTCAGCCGATGACCGAAAAGCATCAGCAGGCCGATGACAATCAGCAGCGGACCAAGCAGTAACTCGCCCCACAAACCGATGAACTTCTGCACGCCGAACATCGATGCACCACTGCGAATGATGCCGATGAGCACCACGCCGAGCAGCGTATAAGCCACAGTTCGGCCCAATGTGTAAAGCAGTCCTTTACGGAACACGCTCCGTCTGTCTTCAATGTCCTTGCCGATGTAGCCGATAGCAGCAATATTCGTTGCCAAGGGACAGGGGGATATGGCTGTCAGCAGTCCTAATAGGAATGCCGTCAGCACTGGCGTAGTGCTGTTGTCAAGCAATGTCTGTAACCACTCCATCTTACTTCAATGCTTGGTTGATACGCTGTTGCAATCCCTCCTTGAACTTGTCGGGATTGGAGCGGGCATTTCCAAAGGCAAACTCCGTCAGATTCTCTGCCTGCTCCTTGCCATTCTTGTGGCTGACAAGGAATAGCGAAGACCACGTTACCTGGTACTTCTCGGCAATCGCCTCGTTCTCTTTCTTTGAAATGTCTATCACACGCAGCACCACCTGGCCCGATTGCATCTGCTTTGCATACTGAGCATTCAGTACGTCTTTCGTGTTCTGCTCGATGGCACGGCACGTCACGCACCGCTGCTTGCCGTGAAAGTAAATCACCTCCACGCAGTCCTCCATTCCTGCCGTCTGCTCATTTGCAGTCACGGCATTCGATTTCTCACCGCAGGCCAGCAACATTAGGCTAACCAGCATCAATACCAATGTTTTTTTCATCTATACTGTTATGTGTTAGTTGTTCGCAAAACTACGAATTATCAGTGTATAATAATAGGGTACTTGATTCTTGGACAGCATGAGTGCTGTCTATTTCTCACAGCACCCTTTACCTTTGCAAATGCACGTTCCGAAGAACTCCTTGAACAGTTCCTGAGCCAGTTGCCAGTTCTCCTGATTGATGCAGTACTTCACTTTGGGAACTTCAATTGTACCTTGGATCAATCCAGCATCCTTCAATTCTGAAAGGTGCTGTGATACAGTAGCCTTTGCGATGGGCAGCTCTTCGTGGATGTCCCCGAAATAGCACTGCTCTTGTTTTGCCAAAAACTGCATTACAGCTATCCTTGCTGGATGACCTAATGCTTTGGCAAACCTTGCCAATTTCTCTTGCTTTTCTGTATAGCTTTTATCCATGATCTTGGAATTTGTTCGCAAAGTAACGAACAATAATTGACAAGGCCAAATGTTTGTTTGTGTTTTTACGAACATTTAACAGAATAACTCGATTTTTATCTGACATGAGTCAGAAACATTCTTCCCACCCGCAGCCCCCATCGGCTCATGCTGTCTGTGCTGCCACCGCACATCGTCACGGACGGAGGGATATTTACGTTCTTACCTCGCATTGTTCTGACGCACGAGAATGTAAATAACACCTCTGTCTGTGACGGCCACCACATAGGCACGGACGGCAGGAGCCGATGCCTGATAATAGCCAAGGGCTACAAAGGATGAAAGCCAAATGGCTTCCGGGATGTTCTCCCTCGGCACATCATCCGATGGATGAAGAGCCTCGGGACAGATTTCTTACGAGAGCCTTTCCCGGCTGTGCGCTGACAAGCAGACACACGGCAGGGTAAGGCACTCGACTTTTCTGTGCTGTATGAATGCAGCACCTTTCTATGAGGCGTTGCCTCACTTCATCAAGCCAAAGGGTTGGCTCCAAAGCCCCTCATCTGCACATCACCCTCAGAAAATGAAGTGCTGCCATTGCCCATGAATGGAGCGGCTGGCTGTGCATTTTATTTTCTAAGTGCAAAGAGCTGACGAGGGAGAGAGGAATGGTTGTCTATACAAAAGCATGACAAGCCTTTGCTCACGGCTCACTGGCTCACTGTGAGGAAAGGCACGTCACGCTTTTGGGGTAGTTATCCCTCGGCACATCTTCTGAGTAGAGGCTTTCCTGACAAGCTGCCAAGGCCACGTCATCATCACCGCAATGGCAGCAGTCTGGAAAGCCTGTACTCGAAGAAAAGCCTCGTGGACAGTTACTAACGATAGCCTTTCCGTGCTGTGCGCTGACAGGCAGACACACGGCAAGTAAAGGCACTCGTCTCTACGATGCTGTATGAATGCAGCACCTTATTAGAGGCTTCGCCTCCAGGGATGTCGCTTTACCGCTCATTGATGAGTGAGCCGTGCGACATCTTGGATGTAAGTGACTATAGGTCACACACATCTATCACGCGCATGAAGGCCACCACCGCACTTCGCGGCTTGAAGGATGCAAGACACGAAAGGCGCGAGGCGGGAGTTCCAAGGGGCGCGGTGTGACCATCAAGGCGGGCGGGAGCATCGTAACCCTAAAGGCTGTTGTCGGTAGTGGGCTGTAGCGGTGGCGGTTATTGTGAGACCATCAAGGCAGGGCGGAAGTATCGAAACCCTAAAGGCTGTTTTCGGGGTGGCGGTGGTCAGTGTGTGAGCGCGTAGGAGGGCGGGAGGATATTGTGAGACCATCGGGGCGGTTATGACGATATGAGACCCTAAAGGCTGTTTTCGGGGTGGCGGTGGTCAGCGCGTGAGCGCGTGAGAGGTCGGGAGGCTATTGTGAGACCATTGAGGCGGTTATGACGATATGAGACCCTAAAGGCTGTTTTCGGGGTGGCGGCAACAATGAGACCAACAAGACAAGCCAACGCATTGAGACCAAGAAGGGGGTATTCTCAAAGAGACCGCCTACATATTCCGCAAAGGTCAAAGGGGGCGAGAGGGAGGGGCGAAGGCAGGGCGGTCGGGGGGTGCATAGCGCGAAGTCAGGGGAATTTTCATTCCCCCGACACCCCCAGAAAACTCATTTTTAGCAAGTTAAGGTACTTCAACTTAGGACAAATTGAAGGAATCGTGAAAAATTGATGGCTAAAAATGGCCGCAAAGCCGCATGAATACAGGCTTTTCGGGCATGTTGAAAATGCCCGTTTCTGAGCCTTTTCATGGTTCCCGACTTTGCGGGGAAAGAGGTAGCCGATGGCCGTTTTTGTGCTAAAGCTGTCTTTTCGCTTGCGCGGAAGAATAGGTAGCTTTGCAGCGATTATAACACAACACATCGCACCATGTCCGAACTAAACACAAACGCTACAGTCACCCTCACTGTCAATGGCCGACAGGCTCAGGAGATGTTGGATAACCTCAAACAAAAGGCCACGCAGCTGGAAGCGGCCATTGACAAAGCCCGTCGCAGCGGGGACAAGGCCACGCTGAAACGACTCCAAAAGGAACTTAACCAGACCAACGCACAAATCAAACAGATTCAGTCAGCAACGGCATCTGCAGAAGATGTCCTGCGACGCCTGGACCGGGCTACGCCCAAACAGCTGAATCAGACCCTGACAGTGCTTCGCCGCCAGCTCAATGGCATAGAGCGGGACAGCGAAGCTTGGAATATCCAGGTGCAGAAGATCCAAAGGGTAAAGGCTGAGATTGACCGCGTCAACGCGGAACTCAGACAGTCGGAATCCCTGCTGCAACGGTTGAACCGAGGCTTCAACGAATGGGGAGCGACCATCGCCACGGCTGCTGCTGCAGTGACTGGCCTTGTCATGGCCGGACGCTCGGCCGTGAATGCCTACGCGGAACTGGAACAGGAGATGGCCAATGTCAGTAAGTTCACATCCTTGCCAATGGAAAAGGTCAAGGAACTGAACGAGGAGATGAAGAAGATGAACACCAGAACATCGCTCATCGAACTAAATAAGTACGCTGAGGATGCAGGTAAGCTGGGCATGAAGACAATTGAGGATATCATGGGATATGTCCGGGGTGCCGACCAGATCAATGTAGCACTCGCTGACATCGGTGACGGGGCAACACTTGTCCTCTCCAAGTTGAGTAGCATCTTCGGTATCAAGGATGAACTTGGCACGGAACAAGCGCTGTTGGCCATCGGTTCAACGATAACGGAGCTGTCCCAGAACTGTACGGCTGGAAGTGAGTACCTGGCTAACTTCGCACGCCGTATGGGTGGCGTAGGTAAGGCAGCAGGGATGACACTGCCGCAGCTTATCGCCATCGGTGCCGTCCTCGATGCCAACGGACAGGCAGCGGAGATGTCGGCAACGGCGGTGTCAAAGCTGATCATGGATGCCTACAAGGAGAGTGACAAGTTTGCCAAGGCATTGAACCTGAATGCGGAGCAGTTCAAGAAGGTCATGGCTGAGGATGCCAACGCTGGCTTTATCATGATTCTTGAACGATTCAAGGAGATTGGCAACATGGACGCACTGGCTCCCGTGTTCAAGGACATGGGTGAAAACGGAGCACGTGCCTCACAGGTCATGGCTACGCTGGCCAATAACATAGACATGGTGAAGTGGGAGCAGGAAGAGGCACAGAAAGCCTTTGACAAGGCGACCAAGGTCACGCAGATGTACGATATCCAGAACAACACGGCTCAGGCGGGTATTGAGAAAGCACGGAAACGGGTCAATGAGCTGGCTGTGGAGCTGGGAGAAAAGCTTCTTCCGGTGATGAAGCATATCTATACCTCCACATCATTGACCTTGCGCTTCCTCAGTACAACGGTGACGTTCATCTCGGAGCATCAAAAAGCTATCCTCTCAGTCTCGGCTGCTATTGCCACATATACCGTAGCGGTGAACCTGAGTACCATCAAACTGAAGGCACTCAATGCCTGGACCACCATCACCACAACGGCTACCAAGGCGTATGAGGTTGTCGTCACGCATCTGAAGACAGCTCATCTTGCCTTGCAGGTGGGTATGGCAAAGTTGACAGGCAACTATGCCAAGCAAAACCTTCTTATGACGGATCTGAAGAAGAACACAGCGGCATTGACGAATATATATGCGCTGCTGGCAGCGGCTGTTGTGGCAGCAGGGGTGGCCATCGTCTCTTCGTTCGATAAGCAGAGCAAGGCACAGAAGCTACTTGCTGATATTGAGTCGGAAGCCAGACGCAATACGTCCGAGGACATCAAGCGTATTGAACTGCTGAAGTCCACCATAGAGAATGAGACTTTGAGCATTGACAACCGACGCAAGGCCATCGAGGAGCTGCAAAGTATCATCCCGGACTACCACGCCAGCCTCAGTGACGAAGGGGAACTAATAGGACATAACGCTGAGGTGCTGGGCATCTATGTGGAACAGCTGAAGAACACGGCCAAGATTCAGGCGGCATTGGCAAAGCTGCCTGAGGCAGAGGAACGTCTGCGCAAGATACAGAAGGAGGCACCGACAAACCTTCAGGATGCACTACTGTACGAACACCTTGAAGGGCTGAATCCCGATGAAGCAGCAGGTAAGGCTAACGCTTCACCTACGGCTTATCGGGTGTTCCGGTCTCAGCTCAAAGAGGCAGACCAGGAGGTGAAGCACTTGAACCGCATCATTGATGACCTCACGGCACAGAACCAAGCCCTTGCAGACCAGGCAACGGCAATAAAGGTGGCAGAAGGGGATGGTGACGATGATGAAGATGAAGATGAAGACGAGGACGAGAAGAACCGCGACAAGTTCAAAAAGGAAAAGGAATGGAAAGAGCGGGAAGAGGCACTGATCAGAATTGCCTACGCCAAGGGCGAAGCTGATTATGAACAGTACCAGAAACGCCTCGAAGAGATAGCCGTGGAGTTCAACCGCAAGAAGCTGGAACATACAGACCTCACGGATCAGGAAAGAATCAGCATCGAGGCTGACTACTATGAAGCGCTGAGAGCGCAGACGGAAGCGGGACTGAAACGTACCCGAAAGGAAGAGGATGATGCATACGAAGAAAGCCGGATAGCCCTTCAGCAACGGTACATTGATGGGGAAATGGATACCAAGACGTACCAGAGTTCCCTTCAGATGCTGGAACTGGAACATGCCCGCAAGGTCGTGAACATCTATCAGGAAGGAACGAAGGAACGTCTACAGGCTGAGAAGGATTATCATAGTAAGCTGTTGGCTGATGCCGAGCGCAGACGCAGGGAGTATGAGCAGAAAGAGAAGGAACACCAGCAGAAGTTAGAGAAAATCAAGAAGGATTATTTCGGTTTGAACCTCGCAGAGAGGCAGCAGGCATTGTCCCAGGATCTGGCGGCATTGCAGCAGGTGTATCAGGATGAGATACGCCTTGCCGGAAACAATGCCAAGGAGAAACTGCGCATCGAAGAGGCGTATCAGAAAGCCAAGGCTGCACTGATACGCAAGTATGGCGGGGAAGAACTGAATGGAATGCAGAAGAGTACACAGGCGGTGGTCGAATGGATGGACTCGGACGGAGGACAGGCCATACTTGAAAGCTTCGATACGATTGTGTCAGGAATGAGCAGCATCTTCAGCGGACTGTCGGACATCATACAGTCTGAATTGGAGATACAGACTGCGGCCATCACACGCCGCTACGATGCTGAAATCTCCTTTGCCGAGGGGAATACGTACAAGGTGAAGAAACTGGAACGGGAGAAGGAACAGGAGATAGCCAAGATGAAGAACGAGGCAAACCGAAAGATGTTTGCCATGCAGGTGATTCAGGCCGTGGCACAGACGGCGATGGCGGCTATCAATGCCTACAGTTCTGCGGCACAGGTGCCTATGATTGGCTATATCCTGGCACCTATTGCAGCGGCTATGGCCGTGGCTGCAGGTGCTATACAGATAGCGGCCATCAAGAAACAGCAACAGGCATCGGAGGCACAGGGATATGCCGAAGGTGGCTATACGCCCAAGGGACCGAAGGACATGGAAGTTGGCGTAGTCCATGCAGGGGAATGGGTGGCTTCACAGGCGCTGGTCAATTCGCCAGTGGCACGTCCGATGATTGATGCGCTGGACTATGCGCAGAGAACCAACACAATCGGTACACTGCGCAGTGAAGATGTCTCGCGCTCTATAACGGCTCCGGCTGTCATTGCCAGTCAGAGCACGGACGGACGCTTGCAGAAGACGATGGCGGCAACGGCAGCGGCCATCGCTTCTTATTCATCGGCTATTGACAAGCTGAACCGCAGACTGAATGAGCCGTTTGTCACTGTCAACACGGTTGAGGGGGATAAGGGGACGAAACAGGCTCAGGAGGAATATGATAACCTGATGCGGAACAAGACACCACGCTCACAGAGATAATATAATGATTCGCGCACACGCGCACGTAAAAGATTTAAGGTATGACTATACTGATAGATGACAAGGAAGCCATCCTGAAGAAGGGGAGCAGCTTCGATTATATCTCAGAGAACAGACTGTTCACAGGCAGCGATTCTTATACGCTGACAATGACTTTTCCGCTGGCCGACTGTCCGCAGAACCGCGCCATCTTCGGCAACATTGACCGAAAGGACGTGGCCAAGGACACAACGGTATATGACTGTGTCCTGATGCACGGCTCACTGTACCGAAGCGGTGTTGTCACCATCACGGAGGTAACGGAGAAGGAGGTGAAGACACAGTTCCTGGAAGGACGCTCGGCGCAGAACTTCGAGCGTACTTTTGACAATACCTTCATCAATGAATTTGAGTGGGGCCAGTACCCGAGAGGGTTGGCAAGAAACTTCGCGCCCGGCCAAGTGTGGGCGATAAGAGATAACTTCATCACCTATACTGCCTTGCCGTGGGTCAACAGCTATTCGGGAAATATACAGAATGAAGCAAGGTATGATGGCGACCATGGGAACTACACCTGGGTATATCGATACGGCAACGGACAGAACTCGATGCGCCTGTCTTTCCAGCCGTTCCTTATCTATGCCGTCAAGCAGATCCTGATGGCGATGGGATATACCTACGACTTTACGGATTGGGAACAGTCGTACCATCGGTTTATCCTCATCTGTAATACACTGCCCGGGGCATGGGAAGTGTATTCATTTGCCCGCGCGATGCCGCATTGGAGCATCACGGAACTGCTCAGTCAGATTGAACGGCTGCTGAATGCGGAATTTGACATCGACCACAAGAACAAGGTGGTGACGTTCAAATATACCTCCAGCATCATACATGAGCTGTATGATGAGGTCATCGAGACGGTCATTGATGAGTATAAGGTGGATATATCCTCGGAGAATAATGAAAAGTTCCTGCCTGCAAGGAAAAGGCAGTTTGCAGACTGCGACCACAATGCCTGGAAGTATTATTCCAGCCCGTGGGTGCTGAGGACATTGTGGGACAGGGTGAGGACATACGCGACGATGAACGATTTCCTCAGTACCTGCCATGACCTGCATACGCTGATCATGCAGTATAACGACAGTCAGGAACAGGAAGAGAACATGCAGCTCATCAACGCCATCCACTATGTACGCTCAGTGGATACGTACTTCGCTTTCCGCAATACGTCGATGGTGACGAGGGAAGGGGTGGTAGTTCAGAATGGGGAGGTGCAGCCAAGTGGCTCATACTGGGTCTATTCTCGCAACTATGCTCCGGTTACCATCAATATATTCGGGGACCGCAGCATGACGGGTGAAGAGGATGAGAAGGTCGATGAGCTGAAGATGGTTCCCGCATGGCTGGATGAGACGGACGCGGAACACGGATTCATGCTGTTCCTACAGATGAACAACTACGACGAGACGGCAGAGGACAATCTTGGAGCAAACGATGCCTCCAAGCTGGTGAATCCGTTTCCGCTGGCAATGATTGCACAGGGTGAGAAACAGGGCGTGAAGGAATACTACGATAAGATATACCTGGCTTATTGGGATGGACAGGTGCCGCAGAACGAGGTGCCGATGCCCTGGGTGGATACGATTATGATTGATGCCAACTGGCATTATAGGCAATATCCGTCATCCCTGCGGTTCGATGGGCGGGATGCCATCAACTATCCGGCATACAACGTGGACTTGAAGAAGAAGTACACATTCTCCTTCTTGTCAGACCACGTACCTAATCCACGAGCCATCTTCCATATTGACGGCTTCCGTTACATCTGTGAAAAAATAACCGCGACATTCACGGAAAATGGAATGTCGCGGAAGATGAAAGGTGTTTTCTACAAAATTATGTAAAGTGAATTGTTGTCGTAGGAGTAGCTGTAGGTGTTGACGGGCTGAATGACGGCTTCAGGTTGTGGTTGTGGCTGTGGCTTCGGCCTTGCCTTTGGTCTTGTCGGACGGCTCTTGATGCTTTTATTCAAAGTCTCTGCGTGCCGCTGAATGGTGGTGGGGAGGATCTTGGCATACACCTGAGTCGTGCGGACATCCTTCTGGCCAAGCATACGGGTAACGTTCTCAATGGGCACGTCGTGTGCCAGGACCCAAGTGGCAAAGGTGTGACGGGCAACGTGAGAAGTCATCTTCTTATTGAGACATGCACGGCTCTCAACCAAGTGGAGGTAGTCATTGAGCTTCTGGTTGCTCATGCGGGGTAAGCGGTAGTTATACTTCTGCAGCACCTCCATAGCAGGTTCGAGGATGGGAGTGTAGAAAGTGGAGCCAGTCTTCAGACGCTTTCCATCGATGTAATAGAGGTCACCTTCCTTCTCTGTCATTGTGTGGAAATCGAAGAGCTGGGCATCACAGTAGGCAAGGCCAGTGAAGCACGAGAAGATGAAGAGGTCGCGGGCTTTTTCCTCTTTTAGAGGAAGGCGCAGGGAGCGAAGTAGGTTGATCTCATCCTCATTAAGAGGGCGACGCTCCTCATATTGGCCAGTAGGTATCTTCACAAGCTTGTAGGGGTCACGGTCGATATAGCCGTATTCAAAAGCCTTTAGCACATAGCGGTGCAGACGCTTGTGATAGTGCTTCAGGGTAGTGGCCTTGCGCTTGCCGTCCTTCTGAAGCCAATTGTGGTAGTCGAGGATGTTGGCAGGGGTCAAGTCCTCAAAGTTCTTGATGCGGCCAAAGGCAAGTAATGAGTTATATACTACTTCGCGTGCCTGTACGGTGCGTCGCTGAATCTTCTCTGCTGCCAGCTGGTCATAGAAAAATAGGATGAAGCTGTTCTTGGACTTCGCCTTCTTTTCACGTTCTTCTTTCTGTTTCTCAGCTTTAGTCTTCCTTGTTTCAACGCCAAGAACCTCATTGACGTTATCCAAGGTGAGAGGTTTTCCCATATACTCCATAGCTGAAAGCATTTGTTCGTACTTCGAGATCTGTTCCTGGATAACAAAACTCTCAGTGAAATGCTCCCACTCAGATGGGGTAATTTCAGCGATGGGGATGTACTTTCTGACCCCATCAGCCAGATAAAGGCGATACTCAGCCAATCCTTTGCCACACTTGGCAACTCTTTTTCTTTTGTCAAAAATGACATCTACATGACTCGTTCTCATAGTCTTACGTAGGTTTTTTGGCTCTTGATTGAATCTGGTTCAAAAGTTAAAAGATATTAAATCTTACTACTTTTGGGGTCTAAGGGCTGAATTTGGCTCATTTTGGGGCAAATATTTTTGTTACAGCTTTGTTACAGCTACTTGTAACAAAACCTGTAACAAAAATAAGCCGATTCAAACCGCTTAAAACCGCTTGAAAACAAATCAAAGAGCGCAGTTAATAATTTGGTTAACTGGCCTTATGAGAAGAGTATGTATAAGTGATTGTTTCGCAATCTTAAGTGCCTTTGAGTTACACGTAACTTATTGGCTATTAGATTGTAATGTAAGAGCGCTAACGAGGGTTAACTCGTCTCTTTCATTGTGCTGGCTGGCTGATTTCTCTTTGGTAAAGTAGGAGCAAGCCATGCTTTTTGAAAAAAGAAGGGAACCTTCGGAAAGGTTCCCTAGTAGCGCCTACGGGAATCGAACCCGTGTTCCATGCGTGAGAGGCATGTGTCCTAGCCGCTAGACGAAAGCGCCAAATAAAAGGTTGCGGAAGCTGGGGGATTCGAACCCCCGGTACGGTAACCCGTACGTCAGTTTAGCAAACTGGTGGTTTCAGCCACTCACCCAAACTTCCAGCATCGAGATGTCGTTTTTCTCAAATGCGGTGCAAAGGTAGTGTTTTTCTATAATCCTTGCAAGACTTTAATGAAAAAAAAGTAACTTTGCAGCGAAAATAAATTGTGCGACGTGAGTATTAAACGGATTAAAATAGCTGAGTATCAAGACAAACGAGGCAGTTTGGACGTAGTTGAGTTTTCTTCAAGTTTACCGTTTATTCCGGAACGTATGTTTTGGATTTCGAGAGTTCCTACTGGGGAGACGCGAGGTGGACACGCACACTGGACCTGCCACGAGGCTTTGTTTGCTGCATGCGGAAGCGTAAGAATTGCCATAGAAGAATGTGGTGGCAGTTCAGAGTGTATAGAATTGAACAGCGGTGACGATGGTGTAATAATACCAGCAGGGGCTTGGTGTGAGCTTACAGATTTCACGAATGATGCAATATTGCTTGTATTAGCCAGTGAGCCATACGATGCATCAGGGTATTGTCACGACTATCAGGAATGGAAGAACAAGAAGGGTAAATAAACAATTATTTCTCAGTTTGTTTTGTCACATCGGTGAAAAGTCGTACCTTTGCGCCCGCTGTCACGTGTTGGCAGCACAAGTTTCAAACCTATTTATACATTATTTATTTATGGCAACAAAAATCAGATTGCAGCGACATGGCCGTAAGGGGTACGCCTTCTATAGCATTGTCATTGCAGATGTAAGAGCTCCGCGCGACGGTAAGTTTACAGAGAAGATTGGGACTTACAATCCAAACACCAATCCTGCCACTGTAGATTTGAACTTTGACCGTGCGCTGTACTGGGTAGAAGTTGGCGCACAGCCTACGGACACAGTTCGTAACATTCTTTCCCGTGAAGGTGTCTATTTGATGAAGCATCTTCGTGGCGGTGTGAAGAAGGGTGCATTTGACGAGGCTTCGGCTCAGTTGAAATTCAACGCCTGGAAGGCAGACCGTCAGAAAGGTCTTAAGGCAATAGCAGATCAGGAGGCCGCTCAGAAGAAGGCAACCGCAGAGGCTCTGCTAGCAGCTGAGAAGAAGACCAATGAAGAGATTGCAAAGAAAGTAGCCGACAAGAAGGCTGCAGAGGCTGCTGCGAAAGCAGAAGCTGAGGCTGCCGCATCGGCAGAAGCCGCAACAGAGGAGGCTGCCCAGTAAAGAAGCTGGCAGAATCCATTGATTAAACGGCTTTAACCAAATTTCCAAACAAATATTTCTTTCCAAACAAACAGGAGGCGTGGCTGTGAAGCCGCGCCTTTCTGCTTTTGTACACCACCGCAAATTAATTTTTCATGCATATATTGGATGTTGTGTCGGAGAATGTGTGTATATTTGCGGTGAATATGGAAAACAGAAGTTTTGTAACCATAGCAGATCATAGTCGCGAGAAGATTGAGTATCTGCTGGCAATGGCTCGCGAGTTTGAGCGCAAGCCAAATCGTGATTTGCTTAGCAAACACGTGATAGCGACATTGTTTTTCGAACCCAGCACTCGTACTCGCCTCAGTTTTGAGACGGCAGCCAACAGGCTCGGAGCGCGTGTGATAGGTTTCGCCGACCCGAAGGTAACCAGTGGCACGAAGGGAGAGACGCTGAAAGACACCATTATGATGGTGTCCAACTATGCCGATGTGATAGTGATGCGTCACTATCTCGAAGGAGCGGCTCTTTATGCTTCCGAGATTGCCCCTGTGCCAATCATCAATGCCGGTGACGGTGCCAACCAGCATCCATCCCAGACGCTGTTGGACCTATATACCATCTATCAGACACAAGGCACACTTGACAATCTGAATATCTTCCTAGTGGGAGATTTGAAATATGGCAGGACTGTACACTCCCTGTTGACAGCTATGCGCCATTTCAATCCCACGTTTCATTTCATAGCCCCCGAAGAGCTGGCAATGCCAGACAGCTACAAGCAGTACTGCCGCGATCAGGGCATACGTTATGTAGAGCATCAGGAGTTCGATGCCGATGTAATAGCAGATGCCGACATCCTTTACATGACTCGTGTTCAGCGTGAGCGCTTCACCGACCTTATGGAGTATGAGCGTGTTAAGGACCGCTACCTGCTGAAGTTACCAATGTTGGCAAAAGCTCGTGAGAACATGCGCATACTCCACCCGCTGCCACGTGTGAACGAGATTGAATATGCCATAGACGACGACCCGCATGCCTACTACTTCCAGCAGGCACGTAATGGTCTCTTTGCTCGGCAGGCCATTATCTGCGATGCACTTGGGATAACACTGGAAGAGATATAAAGAAAGACAAGATTTATGCAGAATAAAGAGCTACTAGTCGCCGCAATCAAGAACGGCACTGTAATAGACCACATACCGGCATCCAAGACATTTGAAGTTGTGAACCTGCTAGGGCTGACAGATTTGAAATCGGCCATTACAATCGGTTGCAACCTTCATTCAGAGAAAGTAGGAAGCAAGGGTATAATAAAGGTTGAGGACAAGTTCTTCACCGATGAGGAAATATCACGTCTGAGTGTGGTTGCGCCCAACGCTGTACTCAATATCATCACCGACTACACGGTTGTGGAAAAGAAGCCTGTGATAATGCCAGCAACATTGCGCGGCATCGTGCATTGTCCCAACCCGAAGTGCATCTGCAACAATGAACCCATGCAGACAATTTTCCACTATAACGGCAAGAACCACACGTTTCAATGTCACTATTGCAACACCGAGGTTACAGCAGACACAGTCAAAGTAAAACCATAAACTTACTTCACAACAACACAATGGAAAGAGACACATTAATCTTCGACCTCATTGAGAAGGAAAGAGAGCGTCAGGAAAGAGGTATTGAACTGATCGCATCAGAGAACTTCGTGAGCCCACAGGTCATGCAGGCTATGGGTTCGCCACTAACCAATAAATATGCCGAGGGCTATCCTGGTAAACGCTACTATGGTGGTTGTCAGGTTGTGGATGAGGTCGAGCAGCTGGCTATTGACCGCGTATGCAAACTGTTTGATGCAGAGTATGCCAACGTCCAGCCTCACTCAGGTGCACAGGCCAATGCTGCTGTGTTCCTGGCAGTGTTGAACCCAGGCGACACATTCATGGGTCTGAACCTTGATCACGGCGGTCACCTGAGTCACGGCTCCCTAGTTAATACATCCGGCATCATCTACCGCCCTGTTGGCTACAACCTAAATCGCGAAACAGGCCGTGTTGACTATGATGAGATGGAGCAGCTGGCCAAACAACATAAGCCGAAACTCATCATTGGAGGTGGTTCAGCTTACAGCCGCGAATGGGACTATAAGCGTATGCGTGAGATAGCAGACAGCGTTGGTGCATTGCTGATGATTGATATGGCTCACCCAGCAGGTCTGATAGCCGCAGGATTGCTGGACAACCCTCTGAAGTATGCCCACATCGTGACCTCAACAACGCACAAGACCCTTCGTGGTCCTCGCGGTGGCATCATCCTCATGGGTAAGGACTTCGACAATCCTTGGGGCAAGACGACACCAAAGGGTGAGGTGAAGAAGATGTCTGCCTTGCTGAACTCAGCAGTGTTCCCAGGCATTCAGGGCGGTCCGTTAGAGCATGTGATTGCAGCTAAGGCAGTGGCTTTTGCAGAAGCTCTGACCCCAGCATTCAAGGAGTATCAACAGCAGGTGAAGAAGAATGCCTCTACCCTAGCCCAAGCTCTTATTGACCGAGGTTTCAACATCGTCTCAGGCGGTACCGACAACCACTCAATGCTTGTTGACCTACGTTCAAAGTATCCAAATCTGACAGGCAAGGTGGCCGAGAAAGCTCTTGTAGCAGCAGACATCACAGTCAACAAGAATATGGTTCCCTTTGACAGCCGTTCCGCCTTCCAAACCAGCGGTATCCGTCTTGGAACTCCTGCCATCACCACACGTGGTGCGAAGGAGGATATGATGCTGAAGATTGCCGAACTGATAGAGCGTGTGCTGGATGCTCCAGAGGATAACGCTGTGATTGACGCAGTTCGTTCAGAGGTGAATGAGATGATGAAGAAGTTCCCTCTATTTGCCTATTAAACCTAAATCAGTTATTATAAGTAGGTGTTCAAAATTATTTTGCTGTATCCAATATTGTAGGTGCTTTCATCTCTTTGTTCGCTCTTTGGCGCATCTTTTCCTTTTATCCTCAGTCACACCTTTCAGGCCTCCGTCGCACTGAAGCAGTGCTCCCCAAACCTTTCGACACGAAATGACATTTAGTCATTTCTCGGAGGTCGAGGTTTGCCCGCTCTGCTCCCTCGGAGAAAAGAACAATCTGCATCCAAATAGCTGAACAAATACATAAAACTAATTGTGAACACCTACTTACCAATAATATAGTCCATAATAATATCAATTATCCATATTTAATGACAGATTTGGGTTAAACAACATGTTATTACAAAAAGAAACACCGTGCCACTTCAAGTAGTACGGTGTTTCTTTTTTTGAGCTTTCTTAATAGACTCTCTCGCCAAAGATGGTTGTGCCGATGCGCACAAGTGTCGCGCCGTGACGCAGAGCCAGTTTATAGTCGTGACTCATGCCCATTGAGAGTTCGCAAAAGGCAGGGTCATCGGGAAAGAAGCGGTTGCGAGCCTCGTCGAAAGTATGGCGGGCAAGTTCGAAATCCCGATCTATGCGGCTCTCATCGTCGGTATTGGTTGCCATACACATCAGACCTGCAATCTGCACATGCGCCAATTGCCGCCATTCACCAGAGGCAAGATACTCCAAGCACTCTTCAGGCGAGAAGCCGTACTTGCTCTCTTCCTCTGCCACATGCAGCTCCAGCAGGCAGCTGATGCGCCGTCCGACCTTTGCTCCCTGCTTCTCAATCTCCTGCAACAGCTTGGGAGTGTCAACTGCATGAATGAGCGACACATAGGGAGCGATATACTTCACCTTATTTGTCTGTAGATGACCTATGAAATGCCATTCGATGTCGGAAGGCAAAGCTTCATGCTTGGCTTGCAGCTCCTGAACGTGACTCTCACCGAAAATCCGCTGTCCTGCTGAATAGGCTTCCATCAGAGCCTCGGCAGGATGGAACTTCGACACAGCAACTAAACGGCAGTTTGCCGGCAGCTCACTAGTGATGCGAGCAATCTGATCAGCAATCATTCACCAGCTGGCTTGTAGCGGAACACATCCATGATGGGAGTCTCGGCCAATGTCACAATAACCCAGTCACCGAGCGTACCCTTCATACCCTTGTCCAGATTAGCGACAGCCTCGCGGAAGTCTGCTGCCTGAATTAGCATCAACTGGTTGGTGCGCTTCTCCTGTCCGGTCTTCTCGTCCAGCACCACGTAAGCCACCTTTGCCTTGAACCAACGATCGGCATTGTTGTCGATGCTTTCGAACAGCTCAGTCAAACGGGCGCGACGGATGTCAGTCACCTCGAACTCACCAGTAATATATGGTGTCATCTCCTCGATGAAACGCTTCTCTGCCTCCGTGAAGCTCAACGCCTCCACAAGGTATGTCTCTGTCACTTTCTTCAGCAGGCCGGTCTCCAGGGTCTTGTCGTACCGTACCTTGCACTCAAACCATTCGTTTGTCATTTTCGTATTATGTTTTGTGTTATGTTTGTTTCAAATTGCCGACAAAGGTACAGCAGATTATTGTTTCTGCCAAATAATATCTACCTTTGCAGCAGATATGGACAAACTATCTACACATACCGCCTACAACGGCCTCTCAGATGACGAAGTACTCGTCAGCCGCCAACAGCACGGTAAGAACGTGCTTACTCCACCCGCCAAAACATCCCTTTGGCAACAGCTGCGTGAAGTATGTCTGCATTGGATAGGGATGTTATCCCTGTCGTTGGTTTTGGTAGCAACAGTGGTGGCTGCCTTGCTCGCATCCAGCTTGGGTACAGCTGTGTGGGTGATGCCGCTTATGGCAGCTGTTGCGGCATCCCTCATTCTTCTTGTGGGCTTCTTCGGGGGATTCAAGGACCCGCTGTTCCGCATTCTCATCACAGCATTTGTGATGTCAATGGGCATAGCTGTCTATGAATATGAATGCCTGGACACCGACTTCACCACCTTCTTCGAACCAACAGGCATCATTGTTGCCCTTCTGCTGGCAACAGGCGTTGCCTACGCTTTGGAGAAAGCCAACGAGAAGACCTTCCGTGTGCTGAACGAGGTCAACGATGACACACCGGTGAAGGTAATCCGCAACGGCAACACGACTGAGGTGCCGCGACGTGACATCGTGGTTGGTGACATCGTGCTGCTGGACACAGGCGAGGAGGTTCCTGCCGACTGCCGTCTGCTGGAATCCATTCAGCTGCTAGTGGACGAATCCTCCCTGACAGGCGAACCGCCTATAAACAAAGGTATAGGCGACCACTCGTCCGACAACCAGACAACCTACCCTGCCGACCATATCCTAAAAGGCACAATCGTGATGGAGGGGTCGTGTGTGGCAGAGGTGCTGCGTGTGGGCGATGCCACAGAGAGCGGCAAAGTGTTTGAAGCCTCACAGGTGCGCGACACCGAGGCCACGCCTCTCAACCACAAGCTCAACCGCTTGGCCACATGGATCACACGTGCCAGCTACTCTGTAGCAGCTCTCGTGGTGGTGGGACGCATGATAGCCTATCTCTATCTGGAAGACGACATCTCCCTCACCACAACCGATGATTGGCTCCAGCTGCTGCTCTACCTGTTGCAGACGGTGATGATAGCCGTTACGCTCATTGTTGTGGCTGTGCCTGAAGGACTTCCGATGAGCGTCACTCTAAGCCTTGCCTTCAGTATGCGCAGCCTCATGAAAGAGAAAGCACTGCCCCGCACTATGCACGCCTGCGAGACGATGGGGGCAGCAGATGTGATATGCACCGACAAGACCGGCACCCTCACCCAGAACAGCATGCAGGTGGCCGAGACTTGTCTGGACGAGGACACCGACCTTGAGTTGCTGGCTCAGCTGATAAGCGTGAACAGCACAGCCGAGCTGGATTTCAGCCAGCCAGATTCACCTCACGCCATAGGCAATCCCACAGAGGGAGCCTTGCTGATGTGGCTGCATGGGCAGGGCTTTAACTATCGCGACATCAGGAACAGCGCTGCCGTGACCAACCGCCTGCCTTTCTCCACCGAGAACAAATACATGACAACCACCTTCAGAACTAGCAGCCACCCTACCCTAATGGCAGTCAAGGGCGCTCCAGAGATTGTCATGAACCTGTGCAACCTCACCTCCCAGCAGCGCAGCGAGTTGCAGGCCACTCTAGCCGAGTTCCAGCATCGCGCCCTGCGCACACTGGCCATCGCCTACGGCACTACCGACCAACTTCACGACCTGCAGTGGGCAGGCTGTTTTGCCATAGCCGACCCCATACGTGCTGACGTGCCTGCAGCAGTACGTGCCTGTCAGGAAGCTGGCATCGAGGTGAAGATGGTGACCGGTGACACCGTCGGCACCGCCTTGGAGATTGGCCGACAGGTCGGCATCTGGCATGAGGGCGACGACCTCAGCCACACCATCACAGGACATGAGTTTGCCGCTGCCTCCGATGCCGAGCTGCTTGACCGTCTGAGCGACATCCGCATAGTGTCGCGGGCGCGTCCAGCCGACAAGAGCCGTCTCGTGCGGCTGCTTCGCCAGCAGGGTCACGTAGTGGCTGTGACAGGCGACGGAACCAACGATGCGCCAGCCCTCAACGCTGCCAACGTGGGCTTGTCTATGGGCGACGGCACAGCCGTAGCCAAGGAGGCCAGCGACATGACCATCCTTGACAACGCCTTCTCCACCATAGAGCGCACCGTGCTGTGGGGGCGCTCGCTCTACCGCAACATCCAGCGCTTCATAATGTACCAGGCTACCATCAACGTCGTGGCTTGTCTCATCGTGCTGATAGGTGCCTTCACCGGAACTGAGTCGCCGCTCACGGTGACACAGATGCTGTGGGTGAACCTAATCATGGACACCTTTGCCGCCATAGCCCTTGCATCTCTGCCTCCCCAGCAGCTAGTGATGCGAGAGCGTCCGCGCAGTGCTGCCGCTTCCATCATCAGCCGTCCGATGATGCACCATATCCTAGGGGTTGGCATCACTTTCACCTTGCTGCTGCTAGCAATGCTTATCACCCTGCAACACAGCAACATCTCCAGCATCCCCAACCTCTTCCACCCCACCCTAGGCAGCTACGACGGTCTCACGCCCTACGAACTGAGCCTGTTCTTCACCACCTTTGTCATGCTTCAATTCTGGAACATGTTCAATGCCCGTGCATTCAAGACCGGTCACTCCTCATTCCACGACCTGCACCATTGCCGAGGCTTCGTCCTCATCGCTGCCATTATCCTTCTAGGCCAAGTAGCCATAGTGCAGTTCGGAGGCCAGATGTTCAACGTCACCCCGCTCCACCTCACCGATTGGCTCCTGATCATAGCCCTCACTTCCCCCGTCCTCTGGCTAGGCGAATTCCAACGCCTCTTGACATAGGGAATTGAACAGGAATAATCGTTCAAGCAGGTTTGGTTCTTAGTTCAAATAGATGTATCTTTGCATTGAAAAACAAATATAACCACAAACGGCAATGAGTTCGCAAATGCATACAAGATCAAATAAATATACAAGAAACAAGCCCATACCATAGCTACATCCAACTCACATCAGCTCATAACAGCCTCATGTCATGCCGACATGGGGCTTTTTTCATGTGCCGATATCATAAAAGCCTGCCGTGACAGCATCTAATATGTGCCGTGAAACAAGTCCATATCTGCTGATGTCTTAAACATTTCCTGCCGTCGTTTCAAGCATTATCTGCTGACATTTAAGCATTATCTGCTGACATTTAAGCAACCACCTGCTAGGAAATCAGTTTAGAGCTGTCAATAAACAATCATATTGCACCTGAAACTACTTGACAAGCGCCATTATTTGTCACGATATTTCGCAGTATATGCATATTATTCAATCCGTTTGCACCGCAATAATCACGACAATCAATGGTGCTTAATCTGCTGTGAATATGAAATTATCACCTATTAATGGCCGTTGACGAGCAAGTATTTTGTACCTTTGCAGCCGCAAAATCAGAAAGATACAATGATAGCAGTCAACAACCTGGCCATACAGTTTGGCAAGCGCGTCCTATACAAGGACGTGAACATGAAGTTTACTAACGGGAACATCTACGGCGTGATAGGTGCCAACGGTGCTGGTAAGTCAACGCTACTGAAAGCCATCAGCGGCGAGCTGGAACCGACCAAGGGTACAGTAGAGATGGGACCTGGCGAGCGACTGAGCGTACTGTCGCAGGACCACTTCCAGTACGACAAGGAGACGGTACTGGACACCGTGCTGATGGGACACACCGTGCTGTGGGACATCATGCGCGAGCGCGACGCCCTATATTCAAAGGCCGACTTCAGCGACGAGGACGGCATACGCGTGGCCGAACTTGAGGAGAAGTTTGCCGAGATGGGCGGCTACACAGCCGAGAGCGATGCAGGCGCGCTGCTCTCCGGTCTTGGCATCAAGGAGAAGAAGCATCAGATGCTGATGGGAGACCTCTCGGGTAAGGAGAAGGTGCGCGTCATGCTGGCCAAGGCTCTGTTTGGCGAACCCGACAACCTGTTACTCGACGAGCCCACCAACGACCTCGACCTCGACACCGTGCAGTGGCTGGAGCAATACCTGAGCGAGTTTGAACACACGGTGCTGGTGGTGAGTCACGACCGTCACTTCCTTGACTCGGTATGCACCCACACCGTTGATATCGACTTTGGCAAGGTCACACTCTTCGCCGGCAACTACTCGTTCTGGTACGAGAGTTCGCAGCTAGCCCTGCGCCAGGCCCAGAACCAGAAAGCCAAGGCAGAGGAAAAGCGTAAGGAGCTGGAGGAGTTCATCCGCCGTTTCTCAGCCAATGTGGCCAAGTCGAAACAGACCACCTCTCGCAAGAAGATGCTGGAGAAGCTCAATGTTGACGAGATCCAGCCATCTACACGCAAGTACCCGGGCATCATATTCCAGATGGAGCGCGAGCCTGGCAACCAGATACTGGAGGTACACGACCTCAAAGCTGTGTCAGACGACGGCACAGTGCTGTTCGACAACGTGTCGTTCAACATTGAGAAAGGCGACAAGTGCGTGTTCCTCAGCCGCGACCCGCGTGCTATGACAGCTCTCTTTGAGATTATCAACGGTAATCGCGAGGCCCAGGCAGGCACATACTCCTGGGGTGTGACCATCACTACAGCCTACCTGCCTCTAGACAACACCGAGTTCTTCAAGTCGGAAAAAAACCTTGTTGACTGGCTGTCGCAGTATGGCGAGGGTAACGAAGTGTTCATCAAGGGCTATCTGGGTCGAATGCTGTTCTCAGGCGAAGAAGTGCTGAAGAAAGTGAACGTGCTGAGCGGTGGCGAGCGAATGCGTTGCATGATAGCACGTATGCAGCTGAAGAACGCCAACTGCCTCATACTTGACACCCCAACCAACCACCTCGACCTTGAAAGCATCCAGGCTTTCAACAACAACCTCAAGCTCTACAAAGGCAACATCATATTCGCCTCCCACGACCACGAGTTCATCCAAACTGTGGCTAACCGCATCATCGAACTGACCCCCAACGGCATAATCGACAAGATGATGGATTATGACGATTACATCAGCGATGACAGAATAAAGGAACAGAAGGAACGTCTCTATGGCACGGCTTTTGCTGAGTGATGGGCAAATAAATAACTAAAGTTTCGCATGTTGGAAGTTAAAGAAGTTAAGGAAGTTAAGTGACCTTCGGTCACGGAAGTTCTTCAAGTATGAAGCGACCAAAGGTCGAGCGAAAGGACTATGCTTCTGCTATTGGTTATACAAGCCTGCAAAAACATTCGTCCTTTAATTTCCTATAACTTCCTCCGCGAAGCGGCATAACTTCTTTAACTTCCAAGCAAGCGGAGCTTGCGAAAGTTGAGTAAATAACTAAAACCACAAACATCATGGCAGAAGAAAAGAAAGATAAGTTCGAAGAGAACGAGGAGCTGGAGGAAACCACTACCCCATCAGCTGACACAGAGCAATCTGAAGAAGCCGAACAGAAGGAGGAAGAACTCACACCAGAACAGAAGCTTGCAGCAGCCGAAGCAGAGATTGCCGACCTGAAAGACAAGTTGCTACGCAAGGTAGCCGAGTTCGACAACTACCGCAAACGCGTCATTGCAGAGAAGACAGAACTGATACTGAACGGCAGTCAGACAGCTGTGAAGGCCATCCTCCCAGTGCTGGACGACCTGGAGCGTGCCCTGCCCAACATCAAGAAAGCCACTGATGTGGCAGCAGCAGCTGAAGGCGTAGAGCTAATACACCAGAAGTTCCTGAAGGTGCTGGAGGGTATGGGTGTCAAGCCCATCGAGACCCAGGATGCAGAGTTCAACGTTGAGCTGCATGAGGCCATAGCACAGGTGCCAGGTGTGGCCGACGAGCAGAAAGGCAAGGTCATTGACTGCGTGGAGCGCGGCTATATGCTCAACGACAAGGTGCTACGCTATGCCAAAGTGGCAGTAGGAATGTAAGGAAAGGAGGCTTTTATGGCAGAACAGCGAGATTACTATGAAGTCCTCGGAGTGGCAAAGACTGCCACAGAGGCTGAGATAAAGGCCGCCTACAAGAAGATGGCCCTCAAGTATCACCCCGACCGCAATCCAGGTGACAAGGAGGCAGAAGCCAAATTCAAGGAGGCTGCCGAGGCATACGATGTGCTGCACGATCCAGAAAAACGTAAGCGCTACGACCAGTTCGGCTTTGCCGGAGTGAACGGCGGAGCAGGCGGCTTTGGTGGAGGTGCAGGCATGAGCATGGACGACATCTTCTCCATGTTTGGCGACATCTTCGGTGGTCGCGGAGGTTTTGGAGGCTTTGGAGGCTTCAGCGATATGTTTGGCGGCGGCGGTCGCCGACAGGCAGCCACGCCACGAGGCAGCGACCTGCGCCTGAAGGTGAAGCTCAACCTGCAGGAATGCGCCACAGGTGTCACAAAGAAGTTCAAGGTCAAGAAGCAGGTGGCATGTTCCCACTGTCACGGCACAGGAGCCGAGAACGGTAAAGGCGACACCGAGACCTGTCAGACCTGTCACGGACAAGGCTATGTGCTGCGCACCCAACGCACCATGCTTGGCATGATGCAGTCGCAGAGCGTGTGTCCCACCTGCGGCGGCGAGGGTCGCATCATCAAGAACAAATGCCACGAATGCGGTGGCACAGGCTTGGTCAACGGCGAAGAAGTAGTAGAAGTAAACATACCTGCTGGCGTTGCCGACGGTATGGTCTTAACTGTCAACGGCAAGGGCAATGCAGCTCCACGAGGCGGAATACCTGGCGACATTCAGGTGTTCATAGAGGTGGAGCAGAACAGCGAATTCGTGCGTCAGGACAACGACCTGCTCTACAATCTCATCATTGATGTACCAACAGCTATTCTTGGCGGTTCTGTTGAAGTACCCACACTCGACGGCAAGGTCAAGATGAAGATTGAACCAGGAACACAGCCAGGCAAGGTGATGCGTCTGCGCGGCAAGGGGTTCCCTGCCCTCAAAGGCTACGGCTACGGGAACGGTGACCTCATCGTCACCATCGCTGTCTATATACCGGAGACCCTGACTCGCGAAGAACGACAGGCCTTCGAGCGAATGGCGAAGAGCGACAGCTTCCGTCCAAGCCAAGGTATCAAGGACCGCATATTCAAACGCTTCAAACAGATGTTTGAGTAAATAACGTCTAAAAAACAATATGGAGGCTTTTGCGCAATGACCTACCGGCAAACCCTTGATTACCTCTACAACGTTGCCCCGATGTTTCAAAGCATCGGGGCTGGTGCTTATAAGGAAGGACTCACCAACACAAAGGCTTTGGACGAGCATTTCAACCATCCACACAGACAGTTCCGCACCATCCACGTAGCTGGCACAAACGGCAAGGGAAGCGTGAGCCACACGCTGGCTGCCATTCTGCAAAGTGCAGGGTTACGAGTTGGGTTGTACACATCACCGCACCTTCTGGACTTCCGCGAGCGCATACGAGTAAACGGAAAGATGATTCCAGAACAGCGGGTTGTGGATTTCGTGGAGCAGGAACGTAAGTTCTTCGAGCCTCTGGCACCATCATTCTTTGAGCTTACCACAGCCCTTGCCTTTCTCCATTTTGCAGAACAGCATGTAGATGTCGCTGTTGTGGAGGTTGGACTTGGAGGACGGCTCGACTGCACCAACATCATTCAACCCGACCTCAGCATCATCACCAACATCAGCTTCGACCACACTCAGTTTCTTGGAAACACCTTACCGCAGATTGCAGGCGAGAAGGCTGGTATTATCAAAGCTGGAGTGCCTGTTGTTGTCGGGGAGACATGTACACAGGATGTCCGCAATGTGTTCCTCTCAACAGCACGGCAACTAGGCAGCCCCATACGCTTTGCCGACGAAGAGCCCTGGGTGGTCGGTTCTGAGTTCAACACCGATGGCACTCAGACCTATGCCCTCGCGGCTGGAAGCCGTCTGAAGGGGGAATTGGCAGGGATATACCAACGCCACAACACCTCTACAATACTCTGTGCCGTTGATGCCCTGATGCAGCAAGAGTTCTATGCTAAATGCTTCACATCACACCCGACGGCACTTCACGACGGATTTGCAAATGTTGTAAGCCTCACGGGCTTGCAAGGGCGCTGGCAACGTTTGCGCCAGCTGCCACTCACCATTTGTGATGCTGCCCACAATGTGGCTGGAATGGCTGCTGTTGTGGAGCAACTATTGCTGATGCCTCAAGCCAATCTACATATTATAATTGGTATGGTCAACGACAAGGACGTCAAGGGAGTGGTAAAAGAGTTGAAGCCGTTGGCAGACAAGAAACAACTGCACCTTCGCGTCACACAGCCTTCATGCCACAGAGCTATGCCTGCCCAACAGCTACAAGCAATCATAGCTGAAGAACTGAAGCTGGCAACCTCTGCCCTGCCCTGCTACTCCAATGTCAAAGACGCCTATATGGATGTCACACAGGCCAGCCAACCATCCGACCTCATCATCATCGCCGGTTCGTGTTACCTCATAGCTGACACACTGGAGATGATTGCCGAAAAATGATATATGAAAATGAGCTTCATGTATAAACACTTCTTATGCATACTGATTGCGATAGCGGCTCTATGCTTAACCTCATGTGAGACACCATACGCTGAGACAGAAGTCGCAGAGCAGAACGCAAATACCGATGAGCAACAGTCAGAGGGCAATGTGACCTTCACCATCAACAATTTTGAGATGATGCCGTTTGACAAGTACTTTGCCAACAGCCGTGCATCAGTCAATGCCAGAGATTTCTGTTCACGACTGACATACGCTGTATATACAGACGGGATACGAGTAAAGAACGTAAACCAGCTCATGACAGATAAGGACTTTGGTTCGGCAAGTATGCAATTGGAGCCTGGCACCTACACCCTCGTTGTGATTGGCTACAGCGGTGTGGGCAACGCAACCACAACCAACATAGAGAAAATCACATTCTCAGGCAGTCACATCAGCGATACGTTCTGGGCCTGCGAAGAGTTTACGGTAGGCAGCACACACACAACAATATCCATTGACATGAAACGAATTGTTGCTTGTGTGAGGTTCGATATGAAAGATGAGAAAATACCAACAGACCTCCAATTATTCAAATTCTATTATGTTGGAGGAAGCAGCACCCTCAATGGTCTGACAGGCTTTGGTTCTGTGGAAAGTAATCAGAGAGAAGAGCTGACGCTGAGCAAAGACAGCGTTCTGGAAATATACACCATTCCACACTATCAAAAAGACTATCTCGACATAACTATGACAGCTTTGGATGTCAATGGTATAGCAATTCAAGAAAAGAGATTTCCAAAAGTTGAAGTCCAGGTCAACCATATCTCAAACTATACCGGCACATTCTTCACAAACGAACCAGATTCAATCGTTGATGGTTCAGAAATAGATGTCAAAGGAGATAATGAGTGGGACAGAGACACCATACGTTTTGAAGTAAAATCACAAACACTCTGATGAGACAGAACTATAAGGTTGTTCTATTAGCAATATGTGTGGCGGCGGGAGCGTTGCTGCTGTATTTCATTCCACCGATGGGTGATGTTACCAAGCGCGTGTGGATGCTCAGCGAATTGTTTCCCGACTCCACCGATATGGCTAGTGAAGACATACCCGATGTAGCAACACTGACAGCGGCTGCCGATAGCACAGCTGTTGCTGACAGCACTACAGTAGCCGACAGCACAGCGCTGGCTGAAAATCGGCCAACAGTTCCGACCATACCAGCCAATATGCCCGACAGCGTGACGCCAATCAAGGACTATTCCGGAGGAGCAGCAGGAGGTATGAACCACATTGTAAGCCTTTTGAACACAAGAGGAAAGTTACAGCGCAAGGTGCGTATAGCCTATTATGGCGACTCCTTCATAGAAAGCGACATTCTCACATGCGACCTGCGCCAGATGCTACAAGACCGCTTCGGGGGTGAAGGCGTTGGATGGGTTGGATGCAAAAGCGTAGGAACTGACCAAAAGCCAACCATCAGCATTATCGCGTCTGGCATCACCGACAAGAACCACCTCGACAAAGGGTCGTTCAAGCAACGTCTGCAAGGTCCGAGCCTTCGCTACTATCTACCACAGAACGGCGCCAAGCTCTCACTGCGAGGCACAGAGTTCCGCCGCCACCTAAGCCAATGGAGTCATTCGCAGCTTTATGTAAGAGCGCCACAAGGCATGACCGTTACCGCCAAAGCATCATTGGACACCGTCAGCACAACTTACACATTGGAAGGCAGCGAACAGGTTCAAGTCATTGAGACTATGAGTGATAGCACCGCACGTCTAGATTACAGCTTCAATGGTGTTGGCAACAACAGCCAGCTGCTAGGTGTAGCACTTGAAGGCAGCAGAGGCATACAGTTGGACAACTTCGGTATGCGCAGCGAGAGCGGCTGGTCAGTGGCCACCATCCCCGACGATGCGCTATCAGCCGTTGCAGCACACCACAGCTACGACCTCATCTTCATTCACTTTGGACTCAACGCCACATGGAAGGGCATCAGCAACGCACAGTGTCGTGCCTATATCGATAAGACCAAACTGTCCATCCAGCATCTGCGTCAATACTTTCCCCAAGCCACCATTGTCGTAGTGAGCGTCAGCGACCGCGACCAGCGCACCGCTGAAGGCTTGCATACAATGGACGGTGTGGAGCGAATGGTAGCCCATCAGGAAATCATGGCTCAGGAGTGCGGTGTCTGCTTCCTCAACCTCTTTGAGGCAATGGGAGGCCGCGACAGCATGGCTGGATTAGTACAGCAGGGCAAAGCCAACAAGGACTACACACACATCAACTTCAAGGGCGGTGAAGTGCTAGCCAAACGCATCTACGACGCTCTGATGGTATATATCAACAAATAACATACATCTTCAGATATGCGTATTTTGTTCCTATTCATTGTTGCATGTGCCACAACAGCATGTGTCAATACAAATACAAAAACACATAATACTAAACCATCTGACACAACTATCCCCACTATTATTAATAACAATGTACTATTAGCCGATACAGACTCAACTACTGTCATTTCTGATAGTGACAATCCAGATGGTTTAACAACCCAGAAATTGAAATTCAAGTCAGACAGCATGATAGCTCCACATGGTATGTTTTCAATTACGCTGGACTTACCGATATGTGATGATACGATAAAGTGGTATGTTCTCGAGTACATGCGTGACAGTCTTATTCGCATGGCATCAAAGACTTTACTGTCTGATATTCCAAACCTCAATAACATGCCAGACATTCACAAGGTCGGCATCGAAGGTTTTATGCAATTGGCAGCAAATAACCTGGGCAAGTCATATCACGATAATAATATTGCTTACGATTATCCTCACGAAGTAATAAGCGGTTATATTGACTTCGAACTACAAGCCGACACCAAAGCTTTTATAAGCTATAGCGTCACAAGAGGTGAACATATAGCATATTGGCCAGGTTCATTTACCATCTATACAACGATACGCAAGGATAACGGCAAAGCTGTAAACAACATATTGCGACGTGATAAAGCAGCAGACATACAATCTTTGTTATTGCAGTACATCGATGAAAACGAGACTGACGAATACAAACAGAAATTTATCAGCATGCTTCAATTATTTGAAACCGACACAATAGACAAACCATTCATTCCACTACCCAAAAACGAACCTTGGCTTGCATCTGATGGTGTTCATATCTATTACGGTGCTAACCAGGTGCCAAAGAACTTCTATGTTCCCACTTTTGTCATACCCGCAGACAAGGCAAAACCTTTTATTTCAGAAGAAGCCTATTACCTCTTGAAACAAAGCGAAGAGGATTAACCATAACTCCTTACCATACGATGCGCACATTACTATTATTCTGCCTGCTCACTGTTGCTACCACAGCTTGTACCAGCCATAGTACTAAACAACAAGACTCCACTGAAATACCATGTTCCGCTGAGATGCCATCAACCACTGTAACAGCTGAGCAGATGGATTTCAGTTCCGACAGCTTAGTGGCTCCAAAAGGCTCGTGTACAATCACCTTGGATTACCCCATATGCGAAGATAACGAGGTGAAGGGTCATATACTCGACTATCTACGCGACAGCCTTGTTTCTATTGCCAAGTATGCGATGATACCCACTGAACTACATGACCTGCCAGACATACATGAAGTGAGCATAGACAGTTTCATGCGGGTGGTTGCCAATCAGATTGCCACGAGCTACAGCAATGATGCCATAGAAAGCTTAGCTTCATGGGAAGACATGGAGGAAATGCCTATTTGGATGTCTGCAAGAGATTGCGATATTACCATCAAGATAGAAGCAGACAATGCAGCCTACACCAGCTATACAATAATGGTATATGCTTTCTGCGGCGGCGCACATGCAAGCTATTTCATTGTTCCGACAACCATACGCAAGGACAATGGCAAGGCTGTTTCCAACATTATGCGGCGCGACAAGGAAAAAGACATGCAGACCTTACTCTGGCAACTGGTGGCCGACGCTGATTCTACAGGTGAATACAAGGGCATAGTTGCAGAGTACCTTGGATTAATAGATACGACATACGTAGGCGACCCATTCCTCGGATTGCCATCGCAAGAACCATGGTTAGCTCCAGACGGTGTTCACCTGCAATACCAGCCCTACGAGATAACGCCTTGGGTATATGGCTCGCCCACTTTTGTCATACCCATTGATAAAGCAAAACCATATATCTCAAACGAAGCTTTCAAGCTACTGACACAGGACAATAACGACGGCCACCCCGACCTATAACTTCAAGGCAAGCCTACATCATGCTCGACAATATACTTCAATTGCTCACCTACAACCCACAGGAACCCATACTGTTCAGCACCTCGCTGTTCCTGTACCTGTTCGTGGCCTTTGTAGCACTGTACGACCTTCTCCAGAAGAGAACTGCGGCGCGACTGCTGTTCGTGACAGCTTTCAGCTATTATTTCTACTACAAGAGCAGCGGTATCTATTTCTTCCTTCTGGCAGTTGTGACGCTATCCGACTATCTGCTGGCGGGTTGCATCTATCGTAGCCACCAGAACAAACCCGACCAACGACGTCTGAGAAGCCTGCTGCTGACTTTAAGCTTGCTCATTGACCTCGGCCTGCTTGCCTACTTCAAGTACACCAATTTCTTTGCATCGCTGATAGTGCCGCTATTTGGTGGACAGTTCGAGCCTATGGACATCTTCCTGCCTGTGGGCATCAGCTTCTTCACATTCCAAAGCCTCAGCTATACCATAGATATATACAGAGGTAAGCTGCAACCTGTGCAGAGCCTACTCGACTATGCCTTCTTCGTGTCGTTCTTCCCACAGCTCGTGGCTGGCCCTATAGTTCGCGCATCCGACTTCGTGCCGCAGATACGTAAACCACTGCAGGCTACCGATGAGATGAGGGCGCGAGGCATATACTTCATCCTGTGTGGATTGCTGAAGAAATGCATCATCAGCGACTACATCAGCCTCAACTTCGTTGACCGTATCTTCGATGACCCCACTCTCTACTCCGGCATTGAGAACCTGCTAGGTCTCTATGGCTACACGCTCCAGATCTACTGCGACTTCAGCGGCTACAGCGATATGGCCATAGGAATAGCCCTACTGCTAGGTTTCCACTTTCCAAAGAACTTCGACACACCTTACATCAGCACCAACGTATCTGAGTTCTGGCACAGATGGCACATCTCGTTCTCCACATGGATTCGCGACTACATCTACATCTCGCTGGGCGGCAATCGCTGTCGCGAATGGCGAATTCACTTTAACCTGTTTGTGACAATGCTCATCGGCGGTTTGTGGCACGGAGCCAGTCTTAACTTCGTGGCTTGGGGTGCTATGCATGGTGCGGCCCTCTCACTGCATAAATGGTTCAGGCAACACGTAATGCACCACGACCGGAACTACAAGCCGCATGGTCTTCGCCGTTTGGGTGCTACGCTGCTCACATTCCATTTCATAGTGTTCACCTTCATCTTCTTCCGTAGCCGCAGCTTCGAAACCAGCTGGCAGGTGATAGAACAGATAGTGTTCAACTTCCATCCCGAACTGACATGGGAGGTCATCACAGGGTATGCTGCCGTTATGAGCCTCATAGCTCTTGGCTACCTTTCGCACTTCACTCCAGCCAAATGGCAGGAAGGCTCCGTCAAACTGCTGCAGAAAGGCGGAATCCTACTACAAGCACTCGCAATGATAGCAGCCATCTATGCTGTAGCACAATTCAAGACCAGTGCCATCCAGCCGTTCATCTATTTCCAATTCTGACAAATCTTCATATTCTTTCATTAAACCTTATCGGCAGATATGGGTCAAATAAAAGATTAAACATTGAGCTATGAACATTATACGACGCTGTTTACTGGCATTCACCCTTACGCTGTCAATGCATCCACTTGGCTGCATGCAAGCCTCAGCCTCCACCAGCCACACACTGATGGGCGACTCAATAATAGAAGACTGGCAACCTGTGATAGACGCCATCATTGAACACGAAAGCGGAGGCAACACCCACGCCCGCAACGGTCGCTTCCTAGGTCCGATGCAGATTGCACCTATCATGGTGCGTGAATGCAACAACATCTTACGTAGCCAAGGCTCTACACAACGCTTCACACTCAATGACCGATTGAGCCTAGACAAATCAAAAGAGATGTTCATGATAATCATGAAACGCCATAATCCAACCAACAGCTTTGAGATCGCATGTCGGATATGGAAATCAGGTCTGGCTAAGACCTATTCCAAAGCGACACTGCATTTCATTGAGGAAATGAAAGAAATCATGAGCCGACAAGCCGCGCAAAAACAATAACAGCCATGCACAGAAACATACGATATCTATTCCTGCTACTGTTTGCATTCCTGCTGTCCACTCCTATCGAGGTTTCAGCACAGCAACGTCGTCGCACCACTACATCCAGACGATACAACAACCGTTCACGCAATCGCTCAACAGCACGTCGCAGTCGCACAACGGCGCGTCGCCGCACCGTTCATCCGCGAGGCGCACACTATGCACAGCGTGTGGCTGAGTTCAACCGCACCCGCGCCATAGACAGCACCTGCATTGTGATGTTAGGTAACAGCCTTACAGAGAACGGGCGCGACTGGTGTGTACTTCTCGAAGACTCAACCGTATGCAACCGAGGCATATCCGGCGACACAGCTGGAGGCATAACAGAACGTCTTAATCAGATACTGCCAGGCAAACCGCGAGCCATATTCCTGATGTGCGGTACCAACGACATCAGTCATGGTCATAGTGCAGAAAAAGTATTCTATATGTGCAAATCACTGATTGACACTATTCGCATCACATCGCCCGAAACACGCCTCTTCGTGCAAAGCATTCTCCCATGGAACGATTCGTTCAACAGATGGAAGAACCTCGTAGGCAGAAGTGATGATGTGCCAGTAATCAATAATTTGCTAAGAAGCTATTGCGAAGAGGAGGACATTACGTTCATCAACCTATATCCTAAATTCACACTTGGCGATACAAATCAGATGGTGAAGGAATACACAGCTGATGGCCTGCATCTCACACCGCTTGGCTACCAGATATGGTCATCGCAACTGAAACCATACATTCAAGAACTTAACCAACCACAACATAATCCCTAAACATCATGTCAGAAAAAGAAAAGACAAGCAACAATACAGCCAGCAATGTCTTTGTCAACAACATACTGAGCCTTATCGGTGCATCTTGGCTAATACTGGTAATAGCCGCCATCATTGGCATTGGCATAGGATCATACGACTACATGCTTCTACATTCGTGGGGAGGCATAGCTGCCACATCAGCCCTTGTAGCATTCACCATGCTGGTGTTTCACCTCCGCATGACAACACTCCTGCGCAATCGCTACGGCCTGCGTCCAACCTTCGTCTCCAAGCCACAAACGCTAGGAGCATTGTTCGTTTGTATGCTTGCTTTCATCATCCTTGTCATAGCGGGCATCCTACCATTATGGCTACACTCTCACATCAGTTTGGAAGCACTCCAAGCGGTGGCTATGGGTGACACAACCGACCTTCCATCCTATTTTGATGCACTCGGATTGCTGTGCGGTGCTGTTTTCATGCCATTCACACTCATCTCATCACTTGTATTCTACATTCCTCTATGTACAGCAAAAAGCGTCGCATCCATCTCACGATGAACGCGACGCATTGCATACATAAGAGAAAGTTTTTACATACGTGCTTTATTTGAATAGCGTGTTTGTGTGTACGTATGTAAGGACTTCGTCCACTTATGAAAAAAAGGATTACCCTCAACTTGCCTTTACTTATTACAACTGAACAAGCAAGATTGTGAAGAGGAGGAGACTCGAACTCCCACGTCAAAATCGACACTACCCCCTCAAAGTAGCGCGTCTACCAATTCCGCCACCTCTCCATTGATGTGATGCGACACCAAACGTCCGCTTAGTTCTGATTACCGTGCCCAGAACAGGACTCGAACCTGCACGTCTCTCAACACTCGCACCTGAAACGAGCGCGTCTACCATTCCGCCACCTGGGCATCTTTAACTAAGCAGAGCGGCAAACGAGACTCGAACTCGCGACCCCGACCTTGGCAAGGTCGTGCTCTACCAACTGAGCTATTGCCGCATTATCTGCGTCTTTGCATCGTCTTTGCTGTTCAGAATTTCAAAGCTTGTCTTGGGCAATCCCCTGATTGCGGATGCAAAGGTACAGCTTTTTCTGTTAACAGCAACATCTTTGCCCATCTTTTTTCAAAAAAAGTTGCATTCGACACACTTTGGCATACTATTAAGAAGAGTTCAGTATCTTTGCAGCACAATTGCCTACAATATGTTGAAACGCGAACAAGAAATCTACAGGACGACGCTAGTTGGCAGTGTCTGCAACATGGCATTAGTGGTCTTCAAGTTTGTAGCAGGCATGCTGGGACATAGCTCTGCCATGATAGCAGATGCCGTTCACTCGCTGTCGGATTTCCTAACCGACATCGTTGTGATGGTGTTTGTCAAGATCAGCGTGAAGCCACAGGATGCCTCCCACGACTATGGACACGGCAAGTTTGAAACCATTGCCTCGTTCATGATTGGTTTGGCACTGGTGGCAGCAGCTATTGGCATCATTTATTCTGGCGGAGAAAAGCTTTGGGCTTGGTGGAACGGCACAGAGTTAGAAGCTCCAGGGACGATAGCATTGTGGGCAGCTGTTGTGTCGATTTTGGTGAAGGAACTGCTATATCAGTACACAGCACGAAAGGGAAGGACTCTAAACTCAACGGTGATGATAGCCAACGCATGGCATCACCGCAGCGATGCTCTCTCATCCATTGGAGCAACCCTAGGCATCGGTGGAGCCATCTGGCTGGGAAACCGCTGGACGGTTCTCGACCCTCTGGCTTCCGTTGTGGTGGGAGCGATGTTGATCAGAGTGGCGTGGAAGGTGCTTATGACCAGTACGAGTGAACTGACCGAAGGGTCGCTGCCAGAGGATATAGAACAGGAGATTACAGATATAATCCATTCATATCCCGATGTGAAGGAACCTCACAACCTGCGTACCCGCCGCATTGGCAGCCATATTGCCATTGAGGTACACATACGCATGGACGGCAGACGTTCTCTCAGAGAGGCACATGAACGCGCCACCACCATAGAGCGAGAGCTGAAGCGACATTTCGGCGACGGCACTCATGTTACCATTCACATGGAACCCATCAAATAGCGGTTTCCACACGCCTCTTTATTCTCCAGCCAAGTGCGGCCACGATAAGGGTCATGAGAGGGCTGAGCAAGTTGAAGAAGCAGTATGGCAGGTAGGTAATGGTAGGCACACCCAGCACCGTTGACTGGGTCATGCCACAAGTGTTCCAAGGTATCAACACGGATGTCACAGTGGCCGAATCCTCGCAACTTCGGCTCAGTAGTCGTGGCTCATAGCCCTGCCGTTTATAGACGTGGCGGAACATGTCGGCTGTGAGAACAATGCTGATAAACTGATCACCTGTGGTGATGTTGAGGAAGATACCTGAGCCTACTGTTGAGCCAACCAGACCTAGGCGACTGCGCGTCCAGCTGATTACATTCCGCGTTATGCTCTCTATCATACCGCTGGCCACCATCGAAGCTCCAAAGCACATGGCACAGATTATGAGCCAAATGGTGTTCAACATTCCTGTCATGCCACCTGTAGCCACAAGGTCGTTTAGTGCGGCGTTGCCTGTATCAATGGCTGTGGCACCGTAGTAGGTGATGGCTAATCCTCGCACAATTGGCAATTCTCCGCCTGAACCTATCTGACTGAGTATGTGTGGTTGGAGTATCAAGGCTGTCACTCCAGCCATCATTGCCGAAAGGAACAGCACTATGAGCGAAGGCAACCGGCGTGCTATGAGTACGCCGGTGAGCAGCGGCACGAGAAGCGTCCACAGCGAGATATTGAACGTGCCGGCTAGCCCTTCGGTGAATTGTGTCACCTGCACCTCGGCATCATCGCCCATATCAATACCTGCCACAAAGAAGATAATCACCGTGATCAGGAACGCAGGAGCAGTGGTGAGAGCCATATAGCGGATGTGAGTGAAGACATCCGTTCCAGTTGTGGATGAAGCCAGGATGGTAGTGTCGCTCAAAGGCGACATTTTGTCACCGAAATATGCACCGGAGATTACCGCACCTGCTGTCCAAGCCTCCGATATGCCCAGAGCCTCCCCTATCCCCATCATGGCCACACCGATGGTGGCTATTGTTGTCCACGAGCTTCCCGACAGCAGCGACACCATTGCACAAATCAGGCATGCACCTGTCAGAAAGAACTGTGGCGAGAGCAACTGCACTCCGTAGTATATCATTGTCGGTACCACCCCACTCACCATCCATGAGCCTGCCAGCATACCCACCGTGAGCAGAATGAGCAGGGTCACAGCTATCCCGCCAAGAGTCTTCTCCAGCTGCCGTTCAAAAACCTTCCACTTTACACCATAACCCAACATGGAGATGGCAATACACGTTGCCATCCCCATGATTAGAGCCACCTGACTGCCACCGCTCAGAGCATCGCTGCCGAACAGTGCTATCGTCACAGCCAACAGCCCTATTAGCACCAACAAAGGTATAGTGGCTACTATTCCCACTCGATTGTTCCGGTTGGTTTAGGAGTCAAGTCGTAGAGTACGCGGTTCACACCTGGAACCTCTGTAACTATGCGCTTTGTGATGTGGTGAAGCAGTTCGTATGGGATTTCCTCAATGGTGGCTGTCATAGCATCACGGGTGTTGACGGCACGGATGATGACTGGCCAATCCCAGCTGCGTTTGTCATTCTTAACTCCTGTTGACTTATAGTCGGGAACGATGGTGAAATACTGCCAAACCTTACCCTCCAAGCCGTTCTTTGCGAACTCCTCACGCAGGATGGCATCGCTCTCACGAAGAGCCTCCAGACGGTCGCGGGTGATGGCACCTGTGCAACGCACACCAAGTCCAGGACCAGGGAACGGCTGGCGGAACACCATGTTATCGGGCAAACCAAGCTCCTTACCCACAACGCGAACCTCATCCTTGAACAACAGTTTGATTGGCTCTACCAGCTCAAACTGCAGGTCGTCGGGCAGGCCACCCACGTTGTGGTGCGACTTCACGGGACCTGACTCCACAATGTCGGGGTAGATGGTTCCTTGAGCCAGGAAGCTTATACCCTCCTGCTTGCGGGCCTCTTCTTCAAACACACGGATAAACTCAGCACCTATGATCTTGCGCTTCTGTTCGGGATCGGCCACACCTGCCAGCTTGTCGAGAAAACGGTCGGTGGCATCCACATAGACAAGGTTTGCATCCAGCTCATCGCGGAACACACGAACCACCTGCTCGGGTTCGCCCTTGCGCAGCAATCCGTGGTTCACATGAACCGACACCAGCTGCTTGCCTACGGCCTTTATCAGCAGAGCAGCCACTACCGACGAATCCACTCCACCAGAGAGTGCCAGTAGCACCTTCTTGTCTCCAATCTGAGCCCTGAGTTCCTTAATCTGTTCATCAATGAATTTCTGAGCCAATGCTGGAGTCGTGATGCGCTCCATATCAGCTGGACGTACATTTCCTGTTGCCATAACTTATTTATTTTAATGGATAATTGATAATTGACAATTGACAATGGGGTCGGGGGTGAGTCTTATATCGGGATGGATTTGCTGTAGCCCATACCCGTAACATGGCAAATCAGGCGACCTTCCTGATTAGTTACTCTAACTTCCACAGATGGAATCTTGGGGTGAGCCGATACATGGACAGCTTCAGCACGAAGCAAATCGCCTTCCTTGGCACTCGCAACATACATTATACTATTACTGATCCCGAAGGTGAGCTGTCCCCGATAGTTCATGAGTGCAGCTATAGCCAGGTCAGCCAAAGTAAACAAGGCTCCACCCTGGCACACATGCCCCCCATTCAAGTGTTCGGCTGTAACCAGCATCTCAGCTACAGCATGAGTGTTGTCAACCTCTGTCAGCTGGCAACCAGCATTGGCTGCGAAGCGATCCGTTCGATTCAGCAAGTCCTTTATGTCCATTGTCGATGTCTATTGTTGTGCCAGTATCTGCTCCGCGTGTTCCTTGGTCTTAACCTGCTTGCCTGCGAAGATTTGTTCTATGATGCCCTCTTCGTTGATGATAAACGTAGTTCGGATTGTGCCCATTGTCTTCTTGCCGTACATCGACTTCTCGCCCCATGCACCCATAGCTTCTAATAACTCGTGATTGATGTCTGCTATCAGCGGGAAAGGCAGGTCATATTTCTCCTTGAACTTTACATGAGAAGCAGCAGAGTCCTTGCTAACACCTACCACCTCGTAGCCTCTACCCTGCAGCTCAGTGTAGCGGTCGCGCAAGCTGCAAGCCTCAGCTGTACACCCACTGGTGTTGTCCTTCGGATAGAAGTACAACACCAACTTACGTCCCTTATAATCACTCAGACGTATGTCACGTCCCTGTTCGTCCTTGCCTAAAATCTCAGGCGCCTTGTCTCCAATGTTCATTGTGGTTTTCTCTTATATGGTGGGTTCTATTAATTCGCTTTGTCCTATTTGAAGCTATTTTTTGTGTGCAGAATGGCAGCTGATGAGGGAGCATAGCGGGCTATGTGACCGAAGAAGCTGACATTATGCGCCAAAAAGGAGCGAAAAGAGGACAAAACG
>JAFZQR010000054.1 GCA_017620295.1 Bacteroidaceae bacterium | reverse complement strand
TTCGTCATTCGTCATTCGTCATTCATCATTTGAATGTTTCCTTAACATGATTTAACTATATGCGTTGCACCCTGCATCCATTTACGATGTAACTTTGCCATGATATTGTATAATTGTGTAAAATCCACACATAATATAGAAGCTATGTGTACAATCCAACTATCATATGATACTAAGAATGCTCAGGCGCGAGAAATGCTTGCTACAATGATAGCATCTGGGCTGTTCTATGTGCATGATGAACCCGAAAAGCAAGATCGTGTGTATGTTGAGGACGGCGAAGTCAAATGGGATTTTGTGGAAGACGCTACGGATTTAGAGTCTTTTCGTCAGTCACTACATAATATGGTTGACATGGAATATTCATTGCCATGAGATATAGGATTAAGCGACAACCAAGGATGGAAGTGGCCAATTTCTACAAGCATGTAATTAGGAAGTATCGCCACACTTACTCTTTAGAGTTGATGCACAAGAATATTGACGAGGCTATTGACTCCATGTTTCAAATTGAACAATTACTGCTCCGACGCAAACCGACTCTGTCGCGCTGGCAACATGATGGATGGTACATGGCAAACGCTGGTAAATGGTACTACGCATACACAATCAATGATGATACCGTCACTATCGAAGACGCCTGTCACGAACAAAATATGCACTAGTAACAACATCTATAACAACATTTAACCTCTTAAACTCAAATTTATTAACTATATCTTTTTATTAACAACTCAACTAACAAATGAAACTGAAAACGTTTTTAGCCGCTATTGCGGTTATGGTTGGGATGAGCGCAAGCGCTCAGTCCTGGACAGCATCTGCGGTTGCAGGAGGTGAATTCTACCTTCTCAACGTCGGTTCTGGTGAGTATTTCACAAAAGGAAACGGCTGGGGCACCCAAGCCAGTATTACCACTAATGGGTCTGCAAGTAGTGCGCTTAAAGTTACCTTAGTGGACTTAGACGGAATTTACAAGATCCAAACTAACGTGAATGGCGACGGTTACGGCGTTGAGTACCTCAGTGGTGGAACAATCTACACAGACCAATCTCGTGGCAAGAATTCTGCTTGGAGATTCGATCAAGTTGGCTCCAACGCTAATGGCCCTATCTACACAATCTGTTCTGCAGGTCCCCATGGAGGTGGAGAGGGCAAATACATGACTGCAAGTGCTGAGAATACAATTGTCGGTCCTGCTGATAATGGTAATTCTGTTTATGCACAATGGCAACTTGTTAAGGAATCAGAGACTGCAGCTATTTATGCAGCATATATAATCAAGTCTAGTGTAGAAGATTACCAGACCGTTAGAGCCACAATTGTTGCATGGACCACATCTGATGCTATCTCGAATGCTGACGAAGCAAAGGCAACTTTCAACACAGCACTCGCGGCTGCTGATGCAAAGGTTGAGGCTGCCACATCCGTTGCAGAAGTGGAAGAAGCCATTGCCGATCTGAAGGCTGCTGGCAACACATTCCTGGAGTCCGTTACCATTGGAGGTGGCTTGGACATCACCAACGCTTGGATTACTAATCCTGCACCTGGCATCAGTGGCCACACCGGTGGCTGGACAAACTCCGGCTCTCCTACCTTGGATAGTCAGCTTTTTGAGTATTGGAATGTCTCTGGCGGTAGCACCAAGCAGACTCTTGTTAACCTGCCAAAGGGTGCTTACAAGCTCACAGCTATTGCCTATACCCGCGACAATATGACCGCTACTCTCTATGCAGGTGTGAACACTACATATCTGGTGGGATGTGGAACTGTAAATACCCGTGGTGAAGGTAATAACTGGATTGCTGCAAACGAAACCAACGGTAGGAGTAATTTGGAATTTACACTTGATGCAGCTGCAGCTTCATTGGAAATCGGTCTGATTGCCGATAATGCTACAGGCGACCACTGGATGTGCTGGCGTTCATTCTCTCTGACCTATTATGGTGACCCCATCAACCTCAAGAAGGCAGAATTGGCCGAGGCTGTTGCTGCCGCTCAAGCTATAGCAGAAGGCACCATTCCTACAGCAGCATACAATGACCTTGCTGCAACCGTTACTGCTAACAATAAAGCATGGGGCACTGAGGCTGAATACGATGTAGCTGTTGCTGTCATCAATGGCGCAGTTGCCGTTGCTCAGCCCCTGGTTGCTCCCTACGCAGCATACAAAGCTGTTGCTGAAAATGCCGCCATCGCTGGCGTGGACAGCGAGACCATCAGCGCACAGGGTACAGCTGTCGAAGAGGCTACTACTGTAGCTGCTATTGAGGCTTGCACAGCAGCCCTGAAGGCAGCTATTGCTCCTATTGCTGCATTTGACATCACTTCCTTCACCATCACCAACGCTTCGCCATACGCTAACGGTGACGACTGGACGGCTACCAACGGCACTAGGGTGAGCCAGTGGGCCTCGAACCCCGTGACATACGATGTTGACAACAAGTGCGCCGAAATGTGGAGCAACCAAGGTGCTTCCATGTTGTACACGATTAACAACCTGCCTGCTGGTGCTTATCGCTTGACGGCCATCGCTGGTGCTCGCTCCAATACTGGCGGCGTGCTCAAGGTTGGTGACAAGACGGTTGAACTTGTAAGCGTTGGCTCCGTTAACTCTCGTAGCGAAGCAAATACCTGGTTCAACGAAGGCAACGGCGTAAACGAACTCTTCTTCACTCTGGATGACGCCGCAGCTGAACTGACCATCGGTCTAGTAGCTGGTACATCGGGCGATGCTTGGACGCTTTGGCGCAGCTTCAAGCTTGAGACCTTCGATGAGAGCGTTGCCGCAGGCTATCTGGCTCCTGGTTATGCTCCTTTGGTAGAAGAAGCTCAGGCAACCCTTGCCGATGCTGCATACGCAAATGTGACAGGTGAAGAAAGGACTAATCTTGAAACAGCCATTGCTGCTACTCCCGGCACTGTTGAAGAATTTGAGGCTGCTACTGAGGCTATTAACACCGCTATTGCTGCCTTCAAGGCTGCCAAGACCAACTATGACATCTACGCTACAGAACGCGCTCTTGCCGATGCCATAAGCACCGACATCGTTGTTGCATCTCCCACCACTGCAGAGAATGCTCTGGTTCAGTTCCGTGCCCTGAAAGTCGCTGAGTACAACTATGTTGCTGATGCTTACAAATTCTCCGCTACATCCAAGATTGGTGAGTTCAGCACATGGGAACGCACAGGTACTGTGAACGGAAACACAAAGAATGAGTTCGAGGCTTTGACCAGCCAGCACTGGAGCGGTAACGCCATGACTTACTACGAGCAGCCTGCTAATGGTTGGAACAGCAATTCCTGGACTGCCAACTACACCAAGACCACCACACTGCCCGCTGGTAACTACGTCATCAAGGTTGCTGCCCGCGCAGCTTCCGGTTCCAATACCGTTGCCAAGATTACCTGCTCCGCTGCCACACTCGATGGTCCTATCTTCAACTTCGGTGACACAGGTAAGGGTATCACAACTGACGGCATTGCCAGCTTCGACGAGGGTACATTCGCCAACGACGGCAATGGCCGTGGATGGGTTTGGAACTATCTGCCATTCACGTTGACCGAGGAGACTGAAGTGACGATGACCGTCGTGGCTGAGGCAACTGGCACACACCAGTGGTTCAGTGTCTGCGACGGCGAACTGCTCTCCAAGACCAACATCGCTGACGCTGTAGCATACAATGAAGCAGCAGACAATACCATTGAGGATGTTGACGTAGCTAATGTAACCATGACTCGCACTATCAAGGAAGGCTACAACACCGTTGTTCTGCCATTCGACCTCACAGCATCTCAGGTTCAGGCTGCCTTCGGTACTGGTGCTGAGGTTTATGCATTCAGCGAGAATGGTGAAGAGAATGCCGAAGTTCTCATCATTAACTTCAACAGGGTTGTTGAAGGTACGATCTCAGCTAATGTTCCTGTCCTCGTGAAGGCTACAGCAGCAAGCACAGAGCAAGAATTTGATGGCGTTCAGGTCGTTGCTCCTACCACAGACGCTAAGGTTGCTGGCACAAATGCTTCCTTCGTAGGCGTTTATGCTCCCACAACTATTGGTGAGGGCCACTTCTTCATAGGCAATGGTGCCGTGTACAAGAGTGCAGGTTCAACCAGCATCAATGCTTTCCGTGCTTACATCCAGCTTGTGAACCCGGACACCTCTGCTGATGTTAAGATGTTCGTCGACGGTCTTGCAACAAGCATCAGTGAAATTGACAATGGACAATTGACAATTGACAATGGCGCTATCTACAACGTTGCAGGTCAGCGTGTACAGAAGGCTCAGAAGGGTCTGTATATCGTGAACGGTAAGAAAGTGTTGGTTAAGTAAAGACCCATCCCGACCAAAGGGTCCCCCTCCCGTAATGGAGGGGGCCTGCGGGTAGGCTTGAAATCATAAAATCAAAACTCTTTAAATCATATAATAATCGTGATGAAAAAGACATATATTGCACCTGCTACGTATGCAGAACTGAGCGAGCTGGGGCAGATGCTGGCTGCCTCCGTAGGTGATATTTGGGGTAATTGCGGTATCGGATTGGGTACTGGTGAGACACCTACCGAGGCCGATGTTAAGTCCGATGACTGGGACCTCTGGGATGAAGAGTGATAAGTCAGCCAACAATTAGAAACGTACATTGTTATATTTCATTCATTCGGGACGTGCATTCAGTTGTACGTCCCGAATGTATTTTTGTTAACATGATTTAACTATATGCGTTGCACCCTGCATCCATTTACGATGTAACTTTGCCACGATATTGTATAATTGTGTGAAATCAACACCCAACAGGCTAACAACTCAACATGTTTAGTACTATTTGCGTGAAATAATACTTCATTATACTCTCACTTAATGATAGATCAGATAAAGGAACGATATATCAATCCCTATACTGACTTTGGCTTTAAGAAGCTGTTTGGGACAGAGGTGAACAAGGATTTGCTCATCAGTTTCCTAAATGCCCTGCTGGAAGGACAGGAAAAGGCTATTACTGACATTCAGTACCTCAACAGCGAACAGCTCGGCAACGGCTATAGCGAACGTCGTTCCGTCTTCGATGTCTATTGTACCACGGAAGACGGTAGCCGGTTCATTGTTGAGATGCAGAAGGCTCCCCAGCCTTATTTCAAGGACCGCACCCTGTACTATTCGGCTGCTGCCATTCAGAAGCAGGGACAGACGGGCGAGTGGAACTACTGTCTTAGCCCCGTTTATGCCGTCAGTGTCATGAACTTCAACTTCCCCCATGATGAATATCCCGATGATGCCCCCAAGCACGTCGTTCAGCTCAAGGATGTGGAGGACAACCACGTGTTCTACGACAAGCTGACCTTTATCTATCTTGAAATGCCTAAATTCAACAAGACGGATGCCGAGTTGGTGACGATGTTCGACAAGTGGATGTTCGTGCTGCGCAACCTCTCCCGCCTTATGGAACGTCCAGTCGCTTTGCAGGAACGCATCTTCACCAAGATCTTCGAGCAAGCAGAGATTGCACGCTACACCCCAGAGGAGTACCAGAACTACGAGGAAAGCAAGAAGGTACTTTGGGATAACTACAGTACGCTGGAATATGCAGTAGAAACTGGACGAAAAGAAGGCCGTGCAGAAGGTCGTGCAGAAGGTCGTGCAGAAGGCCGTGCAGAAGGTCGTGCAGATGTTGCCCGCCAACTTAAAGCAATGGGTATGGCCCTCAGCGACATATCGAAAGCAACAGGACTCCAAGAATCGGACATAGAACAGCTATAACTCAAATAACTTTATTAACTATATTTATTAACAACTCAACTAACAAATGAAGACAATCAAACTCTTCGATGCTTCGGACAATATAAGTCATGATCCATTCTTCGGTTTGATAAAACATTAGTTCATTTGGTATCCTCGTAGCTTTGCACTGTAACTCGTAAAACAATCGCCATATGGGAAAGTTCATCAACCCATTCACGGATATAGGATTCAAGCGGATCTTCGGACAGGAATTCTCCAAGCCATTGCTGATAGACTTCTTGAACAACCTTTTAATCGGAGAAAGGCACATCACTGATGTCACCTTTCATGACAAGGAGTTGCCAGCGCCTTTTGAAGAAGGAAGAACAATCATATACGACATCAACTGCGAGACAGACACTGGAGAAAAGATTGTTGTAGAGATGCAAAACAGGCTACAACCGAACTTCAAGGCACGTACGCTCTACTATGCGGCAGAAGCCATAGCTCGACAGGGAGAAAAAGGAAAAGACTGGAACTATGATGTGAAAGCCGTCTATCTCGTGGCATTCATAAATGACCACGATAGGACTTTCAGCCGGCAGTTCCGCACAGACGTTATTCTGATGGACAAGGAACTGAAAGAACCCTTCACAGACCTTGTAAAACTAATATACCTTCAACTGCCTCTCTTCACAAAGGATGCAGATAAATGCAAGAATGATTTCGAACGTTGGATTTATGTATTGAAGCATATGGAGACATTAAATCGACTACCGTGGGCGGCACAGAGTGCCGTTTTCCAGAGACTGGCGGAAATCAGTGACCTCAGCTCACTCACGAGAGAAGAACGTGAGTACTATGACTCTGCTATCCGAATCTACCGTGACAACATCTACACGCTGGAAGGCGAAAGGCAGAAGGGCCGTGCAGAAGGCCGTGCAGAAGGTCGTGCAGACGTTGCCCGCCAACTTAAAGCAATGGGTATGGCACTCAGCGACATATCGAAAGCAACAGGACTCCAAGAAGCGGACATAGAACAGCTATAACTCAAATAACTTTATTAACTATATTTATTAACAATTTAACTAACAAATGAAACTGAAAACGTTTTTAGTGGCTGCTATTGCAGCTATGGTTAGCTTGGGCGTTAGTGCTTGGGATGGCAGTGGAGGTAAAGTTTACCTTCAAAACGTAGGATCTGGCCTCTGGTGGGGCGCAGGCAACAGTTGGGGCACACAGGCCTCACTTTTACAACACCCAGAGTATGTGACCCTACATCTTAGTGATGGGAAATATACACTGGAGTCTCAAGTAAGCAATGGTGGTACTGCTTATTATTTTAATGGCTCCTACATGGATAATTCAAGCCCTGTGAACTTGACTATCACAGCTTCTGGTGACTACTACACTATTGCCAATGGTGATACCTATTATGGTTATGATGGTTCATCAACAGTTCTTGGTGCAGGCATTGATGCTACAACTGACAACGGTAAGTGGCGCATCTTCACCGAAGCCGAAATGCTTGCCAACTTGGAGAACGCTACGGAGGAGAATCCTATTGATGCAACATTCCTCATCCTTGATCCTAATTTCGGTCGAAACAACCGTAATGTTGGATCTTGGACAATGACTGCCAGCAACCAGAATCTCTCAGGTGGTAACAACATTAATAATTGTGCCGAGTCTTATCATTCGACTTTTACCCTTAGTCAGGCTATAGCAAATGCTCCTTATGGTTACTATGGTTTGAAGGGCCAGGGCTTCTACCGTCAGGATGGTTCTGATAACACGCATCTCCCATATTTTTATTTCAATAACGAAAAAGTCTATTTCCCACTTAAAACTGGTACTGAGAATAGCATGAGTGAAGCGTCAGTGTCCTTCACCAACGGTCTCTATAAGACTTCAGAACTTCGTGTTACCCACGCTGGTGGGTCTCTCACTATAGGTGCCAAACTGGAATCAAACACGGCTCTGTGGTGTATCTGGGATAATTTTGAGCTAATGTACTATGGCCCTATTGACTTATCTGAGTTTGAGGCTCAATTGGCAGCTAAAGTGCAAGAGGCTGAGGCTGTTGCTTCTACAATTCCAACGGCCTGCTATAATAATATTGCTGCTGCTATAACCACATACAATAAAGCATATGCAACAGCTGATGAGTATGCTACGGCTATTAATGCTATTGATGATGCAATCATTGCAAACACTCAGGCTGATATCGTTTCTGCATATGCTGGCTTTAAGACCATTCGTGCTGCTGTTCTTGCTATCAACAATGGAATAGATGTTTCTGCTGCTAACACTGCTGCTGAGGCAGCCACAACGGTAGCTGCTCTTGAAACCGCAACCGCAAATGTACGCACAGCTCTTAAGACTTATTTAGCTAGTGTTGAGAACGAGGAAATAGACCTCACCGTAGCTCTGCTCATCAACCCAGGCTTTGAATTGGGTAATATTACCGGTTGGACGAATTCCGGTGTACAAGCTGCTGGAGCTCAAGGCAACATGGCCTTCGACAATACACAGGGTAGCTACTATGCAGAACGCTGGCATCAAAACGGTACGGTTGACCTCAACCAGACTATCACTGATATGCCTGTGGGTTACTATCGACTAAGTGCCTACATCTATTGTGAGCCTGCCGATGGTCTGCTCTATGCCAACAGTGCAAACACTAGCGTTTCCTCTTCGAAACTCTATTCTGTTCCCTTTAATCTGACTGAGACTGGCGACATCAAGATTGGTGCTTCCTGCACACTGACAAGTTCAACTTGGTTCTGCATGGATGGCTTCAAACTTGAATTCCTTGGCACAGCTCCTCTGTCCATCTACCAGCAGCAGTTGGCTGATGCGGTCACAGCGGCCAATACTCATGCTGATGCAATTCCAATTCCAGCAGGTTTCAAATCCATTTATACAGCTGCTATCAGCACAGCTGCAGCTAAAAACACTTCAATTGATGAGTGTTTACAGTCCATTGCAGATATAGAGAGCGCAACTGCTGCTGCTGATGTCGCAGTTGCTCCTTATGCTGCTTATCAAACTGCTGTTGCGAATGCAACATTTGTTGGTGTTGCTTCGGAAACAATCACAGCTCAAAATGCTGCAGTTGCAGAGGCAACTACAGTAGATGGCATCACGGCTTGCACCACGGCTCTTACTACAGCTATTGATGCCGTAGAAAGCCATAATATTACGGCTTATACTATCAAGAACCCGACAGCTCAGACTAAGGATAATTGGGAAGGTACTGACTTCGGCGGTCAGTCGGATAATGTCTGTGAATATTGGAACAAATCTGGCGCAGACTTCCATCAGACCATTAATCTCCCCGTTGGAAAATATTGCCTCACCGTTATCGCTCTCCAGCGCACAGGTATGACGGGTACTGTCTATGCCGGTGAAAATAGAACAACCATCGTACAGGTTTCAAAAGACGCTGTAAATAATCGTGCTGCTGCCAGCACTTGGTTTAATGCAGGTAATGGTGTTAATCATGTTTACTTTGAAGTTACTGGCGAAGCTAAAGATGTTGTCATCGGTCTGACAGCAGACGCTACAACTGGCGACCACTGGACAGTATGGAAGAGCTTTGCTCTCAGTACTTTTGATGAGTCTGTTGCTGCTTCCTATCTGAAACCTGGCTACGATGACGCTATGGCTGCTGCCGTGGCTTATCAGACAGTTGATATGTTCGATGCTGACAAGACAGCTTTGAATACTGCTATTAGCGACAATACCGTAGAAGAGGCTTCTGCAACCATTGCTGCTTACGAGACAGCTATTGCCAACCTCAACGCTGCTGCCGCTGCCGCAGCTACCGCTGTTGCCAATTACACGCAATACAATGCAGTCGTTGCTGCCATTGGCGAGAACACTAATGTTGACCTGACCAGCTTCGTCGCTAATGGCGACTTCGAATTGAACAACCTCAGTGGTTGGACATCTGTTGATGGTGGTAATGTGGCCAACAATGGAAACTTCAACAGCACTTACTTCGTTGAGCGCTGGAAGAATGGAGTTGCTCTCGGTTCAGGTTCTCTGACTCATGATGCTATCGTTCTCCCTGCTGGCGTTTATCGCATTACTGCTGACGCTCAGAATATCGAACAATACAATAGCAATGCTGGTGGTGATGGCCTGTACCTATGTGCCAATGAGGAGCAGACAGAAATACATGCTAAGGGCAACTATGCAGTCTATGTCAAGGTTGCAGACAAGACTCCTTTGACCATCAAATTCTTGCAGGATAATTGCACAGGTAACTGGATTGCATACGACAATGTTACCCTGACATACGTTGCTGCTGATTATGTTTATGCTGCAGTTGAAGGCAAGATGAATGCAACCGTAGCTACTGCCCAGACAGCTGCTGTAGAAGCTTTCGAGGCTGCTCAGACAGCTGCTAACTATAAGGCCCTTGTTGCAGCTATTGCTGCCGCTCAGGCTTCTAAGGATGCTTATACCGCTGCCGCTGCAGCTCTGACAAAGGCTAACGACATTCTGAACAGCACCAATGTTTATACTGCTGAGGCTCGCACAGCTTATGCCGATGCCATCGCTACAGCACAGACTGCTTACGACGATAATAGCATGACCACTGAGGCTGCAAATGGTTTCGCAGCTTCTGTCAGAGATTTCGCTCGTGCCTTCGTGGTTGGCGCTTGGACTGCTACTAACGATGTTAATGTTTACACCAATGATTGGTCTGTTGAGGGTGATGCTGAAGGTGCTTCTGGCATGACAACTCCGTTCATCGAAGATTATGTGGCTGATGCTAGTAAGCTTGCAAACACAGAAATCTCTGCTACACTCTCTGACCTAGAGAATGGTCTCTACAGCGTGACCGCTTTCGTGCGCGTATTTAATAATAAGGAAGGTGACGATGCAGGCTACGATGGCATCAGCCTCGCTGTCAACGACGGTACTCCTGTCGCTTTTGCTGATGCTACCCAGTACACCGATGGCTACGCTAAGGAAATCACTGCTGAAGGTCTTGTAAAGGGCGGTATTCTGACCATCAAGGTGGCTGTAGAGAACACCAACGCTAGCTGGCTTGCCTTCAAGAATGTGAACTACACCAAGGTTCGCGACCTGACAGATGAGGAACAGGCTGTAGCTCCTACCGCTATCGCTCTCTATAACGGCGAGGAGGAAGTAACAGAGAATATTATTCTCAATGGATCTGAAACAACAGTGACTCTTACTACTTCACTAACTCCTGCTGAGGCTACACCTGGCTTTATTGAATGGGAGAGCTCAGACGAGAGTGTTGCAACTGTTGCCAATGGCGTTGTTAAAGCCAATGGAACAGGTACAACGACAATTACTGCAAAGAGCACGATAGATCCTACTATTACTGCTACGGCTACTGTTGTCGCTTATGCTTTCAAGAACCAGTCATTCGAGGCTGACGGTAATCAGGCTGCTGGTAACAGTACAAATCCCAATATGATTACCATTACAGGTTGGACTCAAGAACAGAACACTGCTGGCAGTTTCCAAGACAACCAGCTGCGCGATGCCTCTACAGACAATGCTTCAAATTATGGTAAGCGCGTAACTCCGAGCAATGGCAGCTACTACTTCTTCTATCGTCACGGATGGAATGGTAGCAACTATGCTAAGCTGACATCAGAGGCTCAGAACTTGCCTATTGGTAAGTACACACTGACAGTTGATTACAAGATGGTTGCAGGCTCCGATAATACCAGTAACAACGACAACACAGCCATCACACTTTCTGCTATTAGCGGAGAGACTACTCTTGCTACTACCACAAAGAATGATGCTACCAAGGCAAATAATAACAGTTCAACTGCTTATCTGGTAAATGAGGGTTGGAAGACTGTTTCAACCTCTTTCACTATTGAGGAAGAAACAAGTGTGCAGGCTGTTATTAATCTGCTGGCTTGTGGTCCGAAACGTTCCGACTTCGTAGTCGACAACGTGACACTGACTTGGAGTAGCTTCAAGGATGCACTGAAGGATGCTATCGATGTGGCTGAGGCTGTTGACGTGACTACCAATGTGGGTGAAGCTGTCTTCCAGATTCCAGCTTCTGCAGTAAGCACCTTCACCAGTGCTATTAGTGATGCACAGGGCGTTTATGACAACGCTGAGTCTACCGAATCAAATTACCTGGATGCTATTAAGGCCCTGAATAATGCAAAGGCTGCATACGCTGATCCTATCCTTAATGCCCCAGATGCTGAACAGCTATACAACATTGTCGTTGCTACAGCAGACCACGCTAAGGAGAATAATCCTATTATCATCATCCCTGGTGCAACAAGTGCAAATAACCCGACTGGTTATGCACTGAATGCAAACTTTGAGACTAATATTAATCTGTCACAGGCATTCACCTTCACACAGGTAGAAGGCAACACCTACAAGATTAGTGCAAAGGTTGCTGGTGTGGATGTTTACCTTACCAATGGTACCCTTAATGGTAGTGCCGCAGGTTGGAGTGACTCGCAGATTCAGGCAACAACAGATGCTGAGAAGGCTATGGCCTTCAAGATCGCAGCTTCTTCTACAGAAGGCTCCTTCAATATCTACAACGCGACGACCAAATCTACTATTGCTTGCCAGAATGGTGGTAATATTTACACAGAGGCTGGAAATGCTGATTTCGCATTGGCTGAAGTTTCTAAGCCATCTATCACCATCAATACCACTGCTGCTGGTTGGGGTACTGTAATGCTTCCATTCGCCGTAGCTGAACTGCCCGAAGGTGTTAAGGCATACACAGTGAGTGGACTCGAAGGTAAGAATAATGACAAGCTGACCCTCGATGAGGCTGAGACTCTCGAAGCCAACAAGCCTTACATCATCGAAGGTGCTTGGAATGAAACTCTCGACGGCGATGCTCAGGGTACTGCTCTGACATACACCGATGGTCTCCTCACAGGTGTATATGCATCTCAGCTTGCTCCTGTTGGCAGCTATGTTCTCCAGAAGAATTACGTTGAAGAGAAGGACGATTATGTTGTCGGCTTCTATCAGGTAGCTAAGGATAAGCAGCCAACAGTAGGCGCTAACCGTGCTTACCTGACTGTTCCAGAGGCAGCTGGTGTTAAGGCCTTCTTCTTCGACAGCACTGCAACTGCTATCCAGAACGTGATGAGTGGCGCAGCAGCTGGTGAGATCTATGACCTGAGCGGACGCAAGGTTAGCAAGATGCAGCGTGGCAACACCTACATCGTGAACGGCCAGAAGGTAATGATTAAGTAAAGACCCACCCCGCCCAAAAGGCTCCCCTTCCATCGCGGAGGGAGCCTGAGGGTAGGCAAGTCGAACATAAAGTAAAATTATCAAGAATTTATGAAAAAGACATATATCACTCCAATGGCTGAACAGCTGCAGACGCAGGTTCAGACCATGCTGGCTCTCTCGCTAATAAATGAAAATGCAACAGCTGATGGCGAGGTCCTTGTCAAAGAAGACAATAATTGGGACATCTGGGGCGAAGAGGAATAAGTCAGCGTAATAGGAAACACGAATTATTCCATCAATTATCAAGCGAGGCTGTGTCACATCAAACGACACAGCCTCGCTTTCCTCTTCTGCGTTGCAATCACTCAAACAAGACAGCCCACAGGCTCGCACAAATGATGAATGACGAGTGATGAATGACGAGTGACGAATGACGAATGATGAATGACGAATGATGAGTGACGAATGACGAATGACGAATGATGAATGACGAATGATGAATGTCGAATGATGAATGTCTAATGATTCGGTAGATTAGCGAGATTTGTGATCGGGAAAGAAATCTGTGCCATCTGTGTGACATAAGAATTTCAAGCCCATTTCTGCATGTCATTACGGAAAATACCTATCTTTGCAGCGTGAACATCCAATTGCAGTCCAATTATGGGAATATACATAAATTTGGGAAATGCAGGATTTGTCTCAGCCCGCAATGGTGAGTATGTTGACAAATCAGGACTGATATCCGTTGTTAACAGTACGCTGAACACGGAGAACAACTGTAGCTGTGTGACCCGCTGCCGCCGCTTCGGCAAGTCAATGGCAGCAAAGATGCTATGTGCCTACTACGACAAGTCGTGCGACTCGCGAGAACTGTTTGCTGATTTGGATATAGCAAAGGACCCGTCGTTTGAGATGCATCTTAACAAGTATCCGGTCATCTATCTGGACATGACCAACTTCACCACGCGCAACATCCCTGTTTGTGATATAGCGGATGTGGCGCAGAAGGATGTGATGATGGAATTACGCGCCACCTATCCAGACGTTGTGGTCTCACCAGATGATGACTTGATGAATGTGCTGGTAAGGACGGTTGACCGTACACATGAGAAGTTTATCATGATAATTGACGAGTGGGATGCCATATGCCGTGAAGTGACTACAGAGCCAGAGGCTATGGACCGCTACGTCAATCTGCTTCGTCGCCTGTTTAAGGGTAGCAACACCCAACAGGTGTTCGCCGGAGTGTATATGACGGGCATACTGCCAATCAAGAAGTACAACACGCAGTCGGCCCTGAACAACTTCACGGAGTACTCGATGGTGGAACCAGGCAAGATGGCTTCGTATTTCGGTTTCACCAGGACAGAGGTGCAGGCTTTGTCAGCCAAGCACGGTATGCCATTCGATGAGTTGGAGAAGTGGTACGACGGCTACCAGATAGGCGATGAGCGGTCGATGTTCAATCCCAACAGCGTGATGCAGGCGCTCCGAAGACATCGTTGTAACAGCTTCTGGGCTGCTACTGGCTCGTTTGAAGCCGTGGCCAACTATATCCGCATGAACTTCGAGGGCCTGAAGGACGACATCATCTACATGCTTGGCGGCGGACGTGTGAAGGTCAATACTGCCAGGTTCAGTAACGATATGTCTATAATCCGTACCAAGGATGACGTGCTGACCGTGCTGATACACCTTGGCTACCTCAGTTACGACTGGAGTAGTCGTGTGTGCTATGTGCCAAATTATGAAGTGTCGGAGGAGTTGGCCTATGCGGTCGCTGAAACCGACTGGACTAATGTGGTGAAATCATTGGAGGCTTCGGAGAGTCTCCTTCGAGCTACCCTTGACGGTGACGAGGACGCAGTGGCACGTGGCGTTGATGCAGCCCATGACGAGAATACAAGCATTCTCTCCTATAATGACGAGAACTCCCTGGCTTGTGTGCTGTCCATCGCCTACTACTATGCGCGTAACGACTATGTGATGCACCGCGAGTTCCCTACAGGCAAAGGCTTTGCCGACATAGTCCTCATACCGAGGAAGAATGTGGAGTCGCCGGCCATCATCCTTGAGCTGAAATTCAATAAGGATGCCGACTCGGCCATAGAGCAGATCCACCGCCGGCAATACCCTGCCAAGGTTGCCGACTATGCCGGACGGCTGATGCTGGTAGGCATCAACTACGACCGGGCGTCAAAGACGCATACCTGTAAAATAGAAAGAGATATAAACTAACTGACGATATGAAAAGGCATTTACTTTTATCTGCTCTTCTGGCTGTGTCGGCATGGCTGACAGCTGTGGCTCAGACTACCTTCAAGAGCAACATCGTGACTGACGAGGGAGCATGGTGCTGGTTTGCCGACCCCAGAGCCTTGCACTACGAGAATGAGACTTCCACCATCAATGCCACATACTTGGGATATATAGATGTTCACGGCAACATCAAGGCCACACAGTATGACTGGCTGACGGGACAGAAGGCTGATGTGCTGATACGCTCCTACTTCCAGCCCGACGACCACAATAACCCCACGTTCCTCGTGCTTCCCGACGAGCGTGTGCTGATCATCTACTGTCGCCATACCGATGAGGCTGCCTTCTACTATCGCATCAGCGTGAAGCCAGGTGACATCACACAACTGGGTGAGGAGAAACGCATAGCCACGGCCAACAACACTACCTACCCATCACCGTTCATCCTCTCTGATGACCCGCAGCACTGGTATCTCTGCTGGCGCGGCATAGGCTGGCATCCGACCATAGCCCGTCTGACCATGCCCGATGAGAACGATGATGTGCAGTTTGACTACGGTCCGAAGCAGATAGTGCAGAGTACTGGTACACGTCCATACTGCAAGTATGCTTCCAATGGCAAGGACAAGATATATCTGGCTTATACCACAGGCCATCCCGACAATGAGATGCCCGACTGGCTTTACATGAACTACATAGACATCAACGGTGGTGGCGACCTCACGCTCCATGACCTGACTGGTACCAAGCTGAAGACCATAAGCGACGGTCCGTTCAATGTGTCGAAGACCGACAGCTATGCCAGCACCTATCCCAAGACAATCGTGGATAAGACTGCGAACATCCGTAACTGGGTGTGGCAGGTTGTCCTTGACAAGGACGAGCATCCTGTGATAGCCTATCCGCATATCGACGATGCCAAGACAACCCATACTTACTGGTATGCCCGATGGAACGGCACCAGCTGGAAGAATACATGGGTATGCTATGCCGGTCATGCCTTCCACCAGAACTGGAACTCGACAGAACGCTGCTACAGCGGCGGTATGAGTCTCGACCCTGACAACATCAACGACCTCTACCTCTCCATTCCAACCACCAACGGACAGTATGACAAGGATGGTGTGTATGAGATATGGAAATACACCATCAACGATGAAGGCTCGGTAGCTGCTTCGGAGCAGATCACCACGGGCAGCACCAAGAACAACGCCCGTCCATACGTCATACCTGGCTCAAAGAACAGCCCCATGCGCTTGGGCTGGATTAACGGCGACTACTACTACTGGATTGTGAAGCAAGGTTATCCTAAGGGATACCCGACAGCCATGCACTGCAACTATGAGTGGATGGAAGAGATGAAACCGCTGAACCAGATGGCGGTGGATTGTATATGTCTGCATGAAGGCGAGACAATGGAGATGGCTTTCGCCATGAACAAGTCAAAGTACTACGGCACTCTCCTCTCAGCTGACAACGGTAATTTCAGCTATAGCATCAATGCCGACACTCAGCGTCCGGAGATCACCATAGGCAACAAGACCTATACCTCGCAGAACCGTCTGCTCACCTCCGATGACTGGGCAACGATGAGTACGGGTACCAGTGGTGACAACCATCCGACCAAGCTCTCCACATGGGTACTTACCATGACCTACGACGGTCACCAGCTCAAGACTTATCGCAACGGCTTCATCGATCAGGTGATTGACGTGGAAGGCTTCGAGGCCAACGACTTCAGTTTCCGTGGTGAGGGCTTCAACCATGACTGCTGGATGATCTGCACATACGGTGCATTGGCTACACCCCAAGAGGTGCAGCAATTGACGGCGCAGATGCAGCAGTCCGTGCAGAACCAGCTGGCAGGCCTGGCTCTGCAGAGCATACAGCTCCCGGCAGAGACCCACACAGACCTCGTGCTGCCTGCAAGCGTCTATGAACAGACCGTCAGTTGGGCTTCAGCCAATGAGGCTGTCATCACTTCCAACGGCTGCATCACCCATCCTGCAGAGGCAACAGCTGTAAAACTCACCGCCACCTGTGGCACCGAGACACGCGACTTCATCGTCACAGTACTTCCACGCAACACAACCGATGCTCTGCGCTATCAGCTAGCAGAGCCTCTTGACCTCACAGCCAACACCGCTGCGGGCTTTGAGACAAATAAATATGGTTTAGCACCGGAAGGTACGCTTACTGACTTGCGCTCGTTTACTGTGCTGCTCACAGCCAATGCCGAGAGCCTTGACAAGGCACCACGTTTCTACGACTTCGGCTCTGCTAGCGGCAACAGCCTCTTCCTCCGTGCCAACCCCCTCTCAGCCGGTGTGAAGTACAACGGCGGCACCACCACAATGGTCCACTCTGCTACACAGCTACAGACGGGCAAGGACTATAAGTTGGCAGTGGTCTATGAGGCCGCTACGCAGACCACTCGCATATACATCGACGGTGAGGAGACAGCCTCTGGTACAGCCAATCAGGTGGAAGCCTACCAACTGGCAGCCCTGGCCGCAGACAACCGCAACTACATAGGCCGCACACAGTGGTGGGACTCCAGCTACAAGGCCGACAACGTTGACTTCGATGGAACCATAGCAGACTTGCGCCTATATGACATTGCTCTGACCCGTCAGGAGATATGTTCACTGCAGGGCATCCCTTTTGACGAGAAACCGCTGCCCACAGCATTGCAGAACGGAGACTTCGAGGGTAGCTACACGGTGATGAGTGGCAGTGGCGTGAGCAGCGACCGTGCCATCTACCTTCCAGAAGGGTGGAGCATAGACTATTCCAGCCCAAACAACAATGACCTCACCGCCATGAAGGCCGGGGACCTCTACTTCAGTAACTTCTTTGCAGCTCTCGACAAGCCTGCCGCCAACGGTAACCAGACCTACTGGGTGCGACAGAACTGGGGTACGTCAACCATCACCCTCTATCAGGAACTGCGTCTGCCAGAAGGCAGCTATGTGCTGGATGTTGACCTGTGGAAGAGCGGACTCGGTGGCGATGCCGTGGTGAGCGTTCAGACCGAGGGTGCCGCAGCCATCACAGCACCCACTCTTGAGAACAAGGCTGAGTGGCAGCATCAGACACTGGAACTCATCTCCAACGGCAAGGCCAGCACCACAGTGCGTCTTGCAGCCAAGCATAATAGCAACGGGTCGGAGAAGATAATAGGATTCGACAACGTTAAGTTAACGCTCAACATCCCCAATGGCATAGTCAACACACCGGCTGATGACCAAATAGTAAATAGTAAATCATCAAATAGTAAATCATCAAATAGTACATGGCATGATCTTTCGGGTCGCCGCATACACAACCCTGCACTGCATGGCATCTACATCAGGAATGGACAGAAAGTGGTGAGGTGACGATACCTGCTTACATACGTAGAACCTATACCTTACTCAAGTTTCGCATGTTGGAAGTTAAAGAAGTTCTTCAAGTATGAAGCGACCAAAGGTCGAGCGAGAGGACAATACTTCTGATATTGGTTATATCAGCCTGCATAACAATCGTCCTTTAACTTCTTTAACTTCCGCCGCGAAGCGGCATAACTTCCTTTAACTCCCAAGCAAGCGGAGCTTGCGAAAGTCGAATACCTTATTATATATATACACATGGAACGCTTAGTAAACCGCTTCCTCGACTATGTCAGCTTTGACACGCAGTCGAGCGAAGATTGCGACGATTGCCCTAGTAGTCCTAAACAGCTTGTTTTTGCCCGCCATCTGGCCGACCAGTTGGAAGAACTGGGACTGGATGATGTGGTGATGGATGACATGGGCTACATCTATGCCACACTGCCGTCCAACGTGCCGGCGGAAGTCCCAACCATTGGCTTTATATCACATTACGACACCAGCCCCGACTGTTCTGGAGCAGACATCAAGCCTCGAATAGTAAGCAACTACGATGGCGGCGACATAGTGCTGTCGGAGGAGGATGGCATAGTGAGCAGCCCCAAGCTCTTTCCTGAGATGCTTGACCATGTAGGTGAGGACCTCATTGTCACCGATGGCCACACACTGCTTGGTGCTGATGACAAGGCTGGCATAGCTGAGATAGTGGAGGCTATGGTCTATCTGATGGAACACCCAGAGATACCTCATGGACGCATACGCGTAGCTTTCAATCCCGATGAGGAGATTGGACGAGGTGCACACCAGTTCGACGTCGAGAAGTTCGGCGCCGAATGGGCCTACACCATGGACGGCTCAGAGGTAGGCGAGCTGGAGTATGAGAACTTCAACGCCGCCAGTGCCACCGTATTGGTGCGTGGTCGTAACGTACACCCTGGCTATGCCAAGGGCAAGATGCTCAATGCTGCATCCATAGCTACGGCCTTTGCTCAGGCAATGCCTCCAGCAGAGGTGCCAGAACAGACCGAGGGCTATGAGGGCTTCTACCATCTCACCTCCATCAAGGCTACAGTTGAGGATGCAACACTCTCGTATATCATACGTGACCACGACCGCCAGCGCTTTGAGGATCGTAAGCTCTTCATGCAGCAGTTGGTAGAACAGTTCAGCGAGCGGTATGGCGAGGGTGTCATCTCTGTTGACATCCGCGACAGCTACTACAATATGAAACAGCAGCTCGAAGGCAAGGAACATGTGATAGAGATAGCCCGACGTGCCATAGAGGAGGCTGGAATGGAATGCAAAGTCCTGCCAATTCGTGGCGGAACAGACGGCGCACAACTATCCTTCCGTGGCCTTCCATGCCCAAACATCTTTGCTGGCGGCTTGAATTTCCATGGCAGACACGAGTTCGTGCCTGTACAGTCCATGCAGAAAGCCATGCAGACTGTGGTCAATATCTGTAGGATAACGGCAGAATAACACAGCCTCACCCCCGACCCCTCTCCGAATGGCGAGGGGAGTATATACTTAACGACAGCAGAAGAGGAGTGAAACGTCAGCAGGTAATGAGTGAAACGTCAGCAGAAAATGAACGTTTCCTCAGCAGAAAAGACACGTTACGTCGGCAGAAGTGAAACCATGCCTCGGCACATTATATATTCAAGAGGCTGTGTCAAAATGCATGACGCAGCCTCTTGATAGTTCTTTACAACGAATTACACACATTAGACGAATTATTGAGGAGCCTCTTAGACAGATGTTGAAGGAATTCGTCCAATTCGTCTAATTAGTTGTGAAAAGGTTGATTTTGTATTTTGACACAGCCTCTTGATGTTCTTTACAACGAATTACACACATTAGACGAATTATTGAGGAGCCTCTTAGACAGATGTTTAAGGGATTCGTCCAATTCGTCTAATTAGTTGTGAAAAGGTTGATATTGTATTTTGACACAGCCTCTTTCGTTGTGTGCTATCATCATGTATATACTCCCCTCGCCTATTGGAGAGGGGCCGGGGGTGAGGTTTATTCCCTGCTGTCTGCTCCCCACCAGAGTTTGTTGCGGATTGTGCGGAAGAAACTCTGGTTGGGTCGTTTAAGAACAATGATGGAGTGGGGGGCACGTCGTATTGTCAGGCGCACATCCTCGGAACATTTCTCGCTACGTCCGTCGATGGACACCAGAAACTGGTGGCTGCGACTGGACACGGTGAGCGATACAACAGTGTCGTCGGTGACGGTGACGGGACGCACGTTGAGGGAGTGGGGCGCTACTGGCACCAGACCCAGTATGCGGCTTCCGGGTTGCATGATGGGTCCTCCAACAGACAGTGCATAACCAGTGCTGCCTGTTGGGGTGTTGATGATGAGACCGTCGGCCTGATAGGTGGTTAGATATTCGCCGTTGACATCCACACGGATGCTGATCATTGCTGACAAGTCGCGCTTCAGCACAGCCACCTCGTTCAGTGCGTAGGGAGAGCCGATGGGTTGGCCACGGTCGTACTCCAACTGCAACACCACACGCTCCTCTGTGGAGTAGTCGCCCTCGGCAATCTGCGCGATGATGGTCTCCAGCTCATCGGCTGCTACATCGGCCAAGAAGCCCAGACGCCCCATGTTGACACCCAGAATGGGTATCTGCTTGTTGCCCACGCGGCGGGCTGTCTCAAGGAATGTACCATCGCCACCCATAGACACTGCGAAGTCGGCTGTGAAGTCATCACCGTGGATGATAGTAGCTGTCTCGGGCAGTGCTATCTGTTGCTTGTCGCGCAGGTAGGCATAGAACATATCATCAATGGCGATATGAGCTTGCTGCTCGGACAAGATGCTGAGCAGTTTCTGCACAGAGCTGGATTTCTTGGGCTGATAAACATTGCCAAAGATGGCGAAATGGAGGTCTGTCATACCTGTAGAAGCTTAATTTGAGTGCAAAGATAAATAAAAATATCCAATCGCTTACTATTTTCACTACCTTTGCACCATCAAAGCTATCCGAAAATGACAAAGCTTAGTGTAAACATAAACAAGGTTGCCACCATACGCAATGCCCGTGGCGGCAACAATCCCGATGTGCTGCAAGTGGCACTCGACTGCGAAAGGTTTGGCGCACAGGGCATCACTGTGCATCCACGTCCTGACCAGCGTCACATACGCTATCAGGATGTGCGCGACCTCCGCCCGCGCTTGCAGACAGAGTTCAATATTGAGGGCAATCCAATCTCGGAGTTCATCAAACTGGTGCTGGAGGTGAAGCCTACGCAGGTGACACTCGTGCCAGACGGACATGAGCAGATAACATCCAACCACGGATGGGACACTCGTCGTCATCTCGATTTCCTTACTGATGTGACAGCCCGCTTCCATGAGGCTGGCATCAGGGTGAGCATCTTTGTTAACCCCGACGACGAAATGGTTGAATATGCGGCTCGGGCTGGTGCCGACCGTGTGGAACTATACACTGAACCATACGCCGCAGGCTATGCCGCCGACCGTGATCAGGCAATAGCTCCATACGTGAAGGCTGCTACCACCGCCCGCAATCTAGGGCTGGGCCTGAATGCCGGTCACGACCTTAGCCTGGAAAACCTAGCATACTACATAGAGCGTATTCCTTGGACTGATGAGGTGAGCATTGGCCATGCCCTCATCTGCGATGCCCTCTATCTTGGCTTGGAGGAGACCATACACCGCTATCGCCAGCAGTTGGGGATGTAAGACCCACCCCCGCCCCCTCCCCCTCCCATGATGGAGGGGAGGGCTGGCGCGGTGAAGGAGTACTGGAATGACGAATGATGAATGACGAATGACGAATGATGAATGACGAATGATGAATGACGAATGATGAATGACGAATGACGAATGATGAATGACGAATGATGAATGACGAATGATGAATGACGAATGATGAATGACGAATGATGAATGATGAATGACGAATTATCCGACCTATTGACAGTAATAACATGACTAAGCATAACTAGATAAAGCTCTTTGAGGATCGGAAAGTAAGAGGCATCTTCGATGACGTGGAAGAGAAATGGTACTTCTCGGTGGTGGACGTAGTGAATGTGCTTGTGGACAGCAGGGACTATCAAACTGCACGTAAGTATTGGAACAAGCTGAAGCATAGGCTCATAAAAGAAGGAAATGAAACGGTTACAAATTGTCACCAGTTGAAATTGCAGGCTGAAGTCAATCGAAATTCGCAAGGACTTGACCGATGAGTGGAAACGGCACGGCCTGCAGGAAGGCGTACAGTTTGCCACGTAACAATAAAGCCAATAAAAACAAATACATCTATTATGATTTACATATTCTTTGCAACAGGAACAGAGGAAATAGAGGCACTGGCTACAGTTGACATACTGCGACGTGCTGGCCTTGAAGTACAGCTGGTATCCATAACAGGCGAGCTGACTGTTAACGGATCTCATAACATACAGGTGGTATGCGACACGATGGTTGAGGACATCGATGTCAGCAAGGCGCGCCTGCTGGTGCTGCCTGGTGGACTGCCAGGATCTACCAACCTTGCAGCCCATCCACTGGTCAACAAGGCAGTGCTGGCTCATGCTGCACAGGGACGGATGGTTGCAGCCATCTGTGCTGCACCTCTGGTTCTCGGACGACTGGGGCTGCTGCAAGGCCACCGTGCTACCTGCTACCCAGGCGTCGAGGACGAACTGACAGGTGCAACCTACACCGCAGCTCTTGTGGAGCATGACGGCCAGTTTGTCACAGGCAAGGGTCCGGCTGCAGTGTTTGAGTTTAGCTATACGCTGGTGGAGCTGCTGAAGGATAAGGCAACAGCTGATGCCCTTCGCAACGGAATGCTCTGGAGTGAGGTGTGAGATGGAACGATATGCCATCATAGTGGCTGGGGGCAAAGGACTCCGCATGGGAAGTGAGCTGCCCAAGCAGTTCATTGACATCAACGGCAAGCCAGTCTTGATGCGTACATTGGAGACGTTTGTAGCTGCTGATGCCTCCATTAAGCTCATCCTCGTGTTGCCCAAAGACCATCAGCCTTTCTGGCAGTCACTCTGCGAAAAACATCATTTCAATGAGCCTCACACCATAGCCAGCGGAGGTCCAACCCGTTTCCATAGCGTAAGGAACGGCCTGAATAGTGTGCCGCCCTGTGTGGATGAGGCCTTAGTGGCTGTTCACGATGGCGTGAGACCTTTTGTTGCACCAGAGGTCATCGACCGCTGTTTCGCTGAGGCTGAAACATACGGCGCGGTCGTGCCAGTGGTGGAGGTCGTGGAGACCTTGCGCCAGCTGGATGACAGGTCGGCAGAAATCGGTTTGAGACAAGCAGCATCACATACTGTGAATCGTTCACTCTACAGGCTTGTACAGACACCGCAGACCTTCCGTCTCTCACTCCTGCGAAAGGCCTATATGCAGGAATACAATGAACTCTTTACCGATGATGCCTCTGTGGTGGAAACCCTCGGGCATGACATAACGTTGGTGGAGGGCAACAGGGAGAATATTAAGATTACCACACCCTTTGACTTGGCTGTGGCGAAGAGTCTGACAAGTAAGCCAGAGGCGTGATATCCCAAAGGAATATGAACTTCAGCATATTCAATAAAACCGTAAGGCACCATAGTACAGACCATGTACTGCAGTTGCAGCAACGCGTTACAGAGGCTATACTCCAGCAGGTACAGCCCATCTATGGTCTTAATCCTCAGACCTACCTTTGTCTGTGGATTGACGGTGTGCAGCATGGGCTGGCTTTGGACAATGACGACTATCGCCGCCAGCTTCGTCTGGCTTTGGACAACAACGGCTATGGCAATGTTACGGTTGAACAGGTCTTCAGTCAGAAACCCTCCCGAAGTCAGAAGACAATATGCGTTGAAGCCGACCACGTGTGGATAACACTGACCAGCACACCATATAGGGAGTCGTTCCACACTTCGGCTACGGTTCAACCTATTGGCTTCATCCGGCAGCTCGATGCAGAGAAATATGCGTTGGATTCAGACAACGGGCATCGTTGGCAGATTGGACGTGGTAAGGCCATCAATCGCCCAGGGCTGTACCGCGTGAATGATGTGGTTTTCGCAGAGGACTCTGAGAATGTGGCTGCCATGCAGGCTGACATAACATGGCTTGACGGTGTGTTCTACATCACGCCTTGTCCCTCTGGCTGCAGTGCTATGGGTGGTGTGCCGACAACTGTTCTGCATGACAATGCGGTTATAGACCTGCTGTCACCTGTAGTAGCTACTCCACTAGCTGATGGTGACATAATAGAAATAGGTAATCAATACAAACTACGTTTCACCCTAAACTAGAAGACATAGTCATGAGAAAAGTCGTTTTGATAATTCTGCTAACATTGTTTTCTGTCCATCCGCAGGAGTCTGAGGCGCAGACGTTTGCCCGCGGAGCCGATGTGAGCTGGTGTAGCGAGATGGAGGCTACAGGCAAGAAGTTCTACAACGACAAAGGACAGAATAAGGAGCTGATGCAACTGCTGAGTGAACTGGGGATGAATGCCATCAGGCTTCGTGTGTGGGTGGACCCTGCTGGATTTGGCTATGGAGCATGGTCGGACAAGGCTGACGTGCTGGCCAAGGCCAGGCGTGTACGCGATGCAGGCATGGACTTGATGATAGATTTCCACTACAGCGATTTCTTTGCCGACCCCGGCACACAGACCAAGCCGGCATCGTGGGCTGCCTATTCGATGGAAGAACTGAAGCAAGCTGTAGCCGACCATACCACCGACATCCTCCAGGCTTTAAAGGACGAAGGCATCGAACCTCGATGGGTGCAGGTGGGCAACGAGATAAACTCAGGTATGATATGGGAGGAAGGCCGCTTGTGGACAACCGCCGACGATAAGGGCTGGGGGAAATACGTGGCCTTGAGTAATGCAGGCTATGATGCCGTGAAGGCTGTACTCCCCGATGCCTATGTGATTGTTCATCATGCCAGTGGGGCAGACAATCCATCGTGGTTCTACACGGATTTCAAGAAATATGGCGGCAAATTAGACATGATAGGTCTGTCCCACTATCCAGAAGCCGAGTGGGAACAGGATAACACCAAACTCGCCAATGCCATACGTAAGATGGCGATTACGCACCGAGTTCCTATTATGGTAGTGGAGACTGGTTACAACTCTAAGAATCAGGATTTGGCGTCACAGGTGATGACAGACCTCTTCACTAAGGTTGGAGACATAAGCTTGTGTGCTGGCATCTTCTACTGGGAACCAGAGGTGTTTGCTAATTGGAGGCCTGCCTATTACACTACTATTGGCTGGCCTTCCTACAGCAAGGGCGCTTTTACGTCATTAGGCAGGCCTGGCAAGGCTCTTGATGCGTTCCGTACACTTTCAATCGGTATAGATGAACATAAAGCCTTGTCCTCGTCAGTTCCTGCACCTCTCTATGACTTGAATGGACGTGTTGTCGGCGGTATCTCCAGCGGTAGCGGACGCCTCGCCAGAGGACTGTATATCAGCCGTGGCAAAAAAGTGGTCTTCTAGTACGTGCTGTTCCAACCTTTTTCCATACCTTTGCAGCGCAGTTTCGTGATGAAACGTTAGCCATATACAAACATTTAACGAGAATTAGAACCACATTCATTAATCACAGCTATGTCACTAGATACTCTGACAGCCATTTCGCCTATTGATGGCCGTTACCGTTCCAAGACAGAGAGCCTGCAAGAGTATTTTTCAGAATTTGCTCTCATCCGCTACCGAGTTCGTGTAGAAATTGAGTATTTCATCAGTCTCTGTGAGTTGCCAGTGCCACAGTTGGCACAGTTCCCCCATGACCTTTTCCCGCGTCTCCGCGACATCTATGGTCAGTTCACTACTGCCGATGCAGAGCGTGTAAAGACGATTGAACAGACAACCAACCACGATGTAAAGGCTGTAGAGTACTTTATAAAAGAGCAGTTTGATGCTATCGGAGGTCTGGATGCCTATAAGGAGTTTGTGCATTTCGGCCTAACATCTCAAGACATAAACAACACAGCCGTTCCACTCAGTCTTCAAGAGGCTCTGAATGAGGTCTATTATCCTATGGCTCAGAAGCTCGTAGAGGAACTGAAGCAGCAGGCTGAGGAGTGGATGAATGTTGCAATGCTGGCCAAGACCCACGGCCAACCAGCCTCTCCGACCCGCTTGGGTAAGGAGCTGATGGTATTTGTCTATAGGCTACAACAACAGCTCGGTGCGCTAAGAGCATGCCCCATTACAGCCAAGTTTGGTGGTGCAACAGGAAACTTCAATGCCCACCATGTAGCTTATCCAGCTATAGACTGGCGCACCTTTGCCAATCAGTTTGTATCTGAAAAGCTGGGCTTGCAGAGGGAACAGTACACAACACAGATATCCAACTACGACAGCCTGGCTGCCGTCTTCGATGGCTTGCGTCGAGTGAACACTGTGATTATCGATCTCGACCGCGACATCTGGCAGTACATCTCTATGAACTATTTCCGTCAGCGCATCAAGGCTGGTGAGGTCGGTTCCAGTGCCATGCCGCACAAGGTGAACCCCATCGACTTCGAGAACTCGGAAGGAAACCTCGGGATAGCCAACGCCATCTTCGACCATCTGGCTCAGAAACTGCCGGTGAGCCGTCTTCAGCGCGACCTAACCGACTCAACAGTGCTGCGTAATATCGGTGTGCCTTTGGGCCACACCATTATAGCTATTCAGAGTACACTGAAAGGACTATCTAAGCTTATCCTTGGCGAAGAGGCATTACGCCAAGACCTGGAAGGCAACTGGGCCGTGGTGGCAGAGGCCATTCAAACAATACTTCGCCGTGAAGGCTATCCACACCCCTACGAGGCGCTCAAAGCACTCACCCGCACAGGACAGAGTATTAACGAACAGACAATTAGCGATTTCATCAACACACTCAATGTAGCAGACAGCATTAAGGCTGAGCTGCACCAGATTACACCCTGGAACTATACGGGTTTATAAACCACATTACATCATTATCTTTATTTATTTGATGGCATACGGAGAGTATGTCAAAGCTTATTTATGGAAAACAACGACGAGAAATGGCGCGATTCATTCCGCGACAACAACGAGAGCGACAACAACGAACACCGTGAGGGCTTCGGTCGCACACCACGTCCACGCTTCCAGCGTCCGGCTTACACCACACGCGGAAGCTATCATTCTCAGGATAACAACAATGGCTTCCAAACCCGTGAGGGTGGCTACAGGCCACGTACATTCCACTCACATGAGGGTGGCTATGGCCAACAGCGTGAGGGTGGCTTCCGTCCACACTTCCAACGTGAGGGCGGTTATCAACAGCGTGAAGGCGGATTCCGTCCTCAGGGCTATCAGCAGCGTGAAGGAGGTTATAGTCAGCAGCGCGGTGGCTACGGTCAGCAGCGTGGCGGCGGTTATGGTCAGCAACGCGGTGGCTACGGTCAGCAGCGTGGTGGCAGTTATGGACAGCAGCGTGGTGGCTACGGCCAGCAGCGTGGTGGACAATACGGCGGTTACAACCGTCAGCGTACAGCCGACTACGATCCCAATGCCAAGTACAGTCTCAAGAAACGTATAGAATATTCTGAAGCACATATAGACCCGGAAGCACCCATACGTCTGAACAAGTTCCTTGCAAATGCGGGTGTATGCTCACGCCGTGAGGCCGATACTTATATAGAGGCTGGCGTGGTATCAGTTAATGGTACAGTCGTCACAGAACTCGGAACAAAGGTTAAGCGTAGCGATGAGGTGAAGTTCCATGATCAGTTGGTTAAGATTGAGAAAAAGGTATATGTCCTACTCAATAAGCCAAAGGACTATGTGACAACCAGCGATGACCCACAGAACCGTAAGACGGTGCTGGATCTGGTAAAGGATGCTTGCATGGAGCGCATCTATCCCGTAGGTCGTCTCGACCGTAACACAACGGGAGTATTATTGCTCACCAACGATGGCGAACTCGCTTCCAAGCTTACTCATCCTCAGTATCTGAAAAAGAAAATATATCACGTCTCACTCGATAAGAACGTCACAGCCGCCGACCTGCGTCAGATAGCAGAGGGCATCACGCTGGAGGATGGTGAGATACGTGCCGACGCTGTAGAGTATGCTTCGCCTACAGACAAGAAACAGGTGGGTATAGAGATACACAGTGGCCGCAACCGTATCGTGCGTCGCATATTTGAACATCTAGGCTACCACGTTACTAAGCTCGACCGTGTGTTCTTCGCAGGACTGACAAAGAAAAACCTCCGTCGTGGCGATTGGCGCTACCTCACAGAGAAAGAAGTGAACATGCTGCGCATGGGAGCTTTCGAGTAATTAACACCAATCAAATTATGAAACGAACAAAGATAATAGACCTTCTTGCTGCTCAGCCAGGTGGTGAGGTCACAGCAATGGGCTGGGTGCGTTCACACCGCGGTTCGAAGAACGTTGACTTTATAGCTCTCAACGATGGTTCTACAATTAAGAACATACAGGTCGTGGCAGATCCTACAAAGTTTGACGAACAACTGATGAAGGACATAACCACAGGCGCTTGTATTGCTGTTGAGGGACAGCTCGTAGAGAGTGTTGGCTCTGGGCAGGCTGTGGAGATTCAAGCTACAAAGATTACTCTGTATGGCATGTGTGATAACACTTACCCCATGCAGAAGAAAGGACAGAGCTTTGAGTTTATGCGCCAACATGCTCATATGCGTCTGCGTACAAATACTTTTGGTGCAATCATGCGCATCCGCCACAACATGGCGATAGCTATTCACACCTATTTCCACGAGCATGGGTTCTTCTACTTCCACACTCCACTCATCACAGCCTCTGACTGTGAGGGCGCTGGCAATATGTTCCAGGTCACGACCAAGAACCTCTATGACCTGAAGCGGGATAAGGACGGGAAGATAATCTATGATGATGATTTCTTCGGTGAGCAGACTTCACTCACAGTGAGCGGACAACTCGAAGGTGAGCTGGGAGCTACAGCCCTCGGTCAGATTTATACCTTCGGTCCAACGTTCCGTGCAGAGAACAGCAACACTCCACGCCATTTGGCTGAGTTCTGGATGATTGAGCCCGAGATGGCCTTCTATGACAAGGATGATCTGATGGACTTGGAGGAGGACTTCATCAAGTACTGCGTGAAGTGGGCTCTCGACAACTGCAAGGACGACTTGGAGTTCCTCAACAAGATGATAGACAAGACCTTGATTGAGCGTCTGGAGGGAGTGCTGAAGGAAACCTTCGTGCGTCTGCCTTATACTGAGGGTATCAATATCCTTCAGGAGGCTATCAAGAAAGGTAAGAAGTTTGAGTTCCCATGCAATTGGGGCGATGACCTTGCCAGTGAGCATGAACGCTATTTGGTGGAAGAACACTTCAAGAAGCCTGTCATCATGACCGACTATCCGAAGGAGATTAAGTCGTTCTATATGAAGCAGAACGCTGATGGCAAGACCATGCAGGGAACCGATGTGCTGTTCCCTTCCATAGGTGAAATCATCGGTGGCTCTGTCCGCGAGGAAAGTTATGAAAAGCTTATGGCGGAGGTTGAGCGCCGACAGATGGACACAACCCATCTGTGGTGGTATCTTGACACACGTCGCTGGGGTAGCTGCCCGCATGCAGGCTTCGGCCTAGGCTTTGAGCGCCTGATACTCTTCGTCACAGGTATGCAAAACATACGCGATGTGATACCTTTCCCGCGTACACCAGGCAATGCTGCGTTCTAGACAATTGTAAAACAAGGCTTCAAATACTAGTAAGTTGCACCTCAGAGGGGGTGCAACTTATTTTTTTTCAAAAAAGACGGTAGAATAGTTGTAGGTTTGCTCGTTTTTTATATAACTTTGTCATTCATTACGAGAAAACGAGACGGGAGGAAAACCAATGAAGAAAAACATCAACCTCAACGAGCAACTGAAACACTATTTCGGCTTCGACACATTCAAGGGTGACCAGAAGGCTATAATAGAAAATGTATTGGCGGGCAAAGACACCTTTGTGTTGATGCCGACAGGCGGTGGAAAGTCGCTTTGCTACCAGTTGCCTGCACTCTTGCTTGATGGAACCGCTATAGTTATTTCTCCACTTATAGCTTTAATGAAGAATCAGGTTGATGCTATCCGTCAGGTTAGTGCTGATGATGGTATTGCCCACTTCATGAATTCTTCCCTTAATAAAGCTTCGTTGGAGCAGGTGAAGTCTGATGTTACCAGTGGTCATACCAAACTCTTGTACGTGGCTCCAGAGTCTCTGACTAAGGAGGAGAATGTAGATTTCCTGCGCGGTGTGAAAATCTCGTTCTACGCAGTCGATGAGGCCCACTGTATATCTGAGTGGGGACATGATTTCCGTCCGGAGTACCGACGCATACGTCCAATAATCAATGAGATTGGACCGGCACCCGTTATAGCTCTTACGGCTACTGCCACTGATAAAGTGAGGGGTGATATCAAGAAAAACCTGAATATGCCTGATGCCACGGAGTTTAAGAGCTCCTTCAACAGGCCTAACCTATATTATGAAGTTCGTCCCAAGACCAAGGATATTGACAAGGAACTGATAAAGTTCCTGCGCCAGAATAAAGGTAAGAGTGGCATTATCTACTGTCTCTCGCGTCGTAGGGTGGAGGAACTGGCCGAAGTGCTTCGAGCCAACGATATCAATGCACGAGCCTATCATGCTGGCATGGACACCTCCACGCGTACCCAGACTCAGGATGCCTTCATCATGGAGGACATAGATATTATAGTGGCCACGATAGCTTTTGGCATGGGCATAGACAAGCCCGATGTGCGCTTTGTGATACACTATGACATACCCAAGAGCCTAGAGGGCTACTATCAGGAGACTGGCCGTGCTGGTCGTGATGGGGGTGAAGGACAGTGTATAACTTTCTTCTCGTACAAGGATATTCAAAAACTGGAGAAATTCATGGAAGGCAAGCCTGTGTCGGAGCAGGATATTGGTCGTCAGCTGTTGCAGGAGACGGCCTCATACGCAGAGACCAGCGTTTGCCGCCGCAAGGTGCTGCTACACTATTTCGGTGAGGAGTACACGAAAGAGAATTGTGGCAACTGTGACAACTGCCTGCATCCGAAGGAGCGTATAGAAGCCATGAACGACTTGGTGCTGTTGCTCAAGACAGTGCTGGCAGTGAAGGAGAACTTCAAGATACCTCACCTTATCAATATAATAGTGGGTCACGCTACAGATGAAATCATCTCACACAAGCATGATGACCTTGAGGTGTTTGGTCTGGGCAACAGCAAGGAACCACGCTACTGGAATGCTGTCATACGTCAAGCCCTTCTTGGCGAGTACATCGAAAAAGAGGTGGAGAACTACGGCCTTATTAAGGTGACTGTTCGCGGTAAGAAGTTTATGCAGAAGCCTGTCAGCTTCCTCATTACAGAAGATAACAGTTTCGATAGTGCAGATGTCGAGGGTGGCACAAGCGTAGTGGATGAGGAATTGTATTCCATGCTCAAGGACTTGCGAAAGAAGGTTGCGAAGGAAAAGAACATACCGCCGTATGTGGTGTTCCAAGATCCGTCGTTGGAAGCTATGGCTACAATGTACCCCATTACTATAGACGAGCTGAAGAACATCCCTGGAGTAGGTGAGGGAAAGGCCCGTCGCTATGGTAAGGCTTTCTGCGAACTCATACAGCGTCACTGTGAGGAATATGATATTGTCCGTCCGGAGGATTTGCGTGTTCGCACGGTGGCCAACAAGAGCAAGGCCAAACTAGCCATCATTCAGGCCATTGACCGTAAGGTGGATCTCTACGATATGGCCCGTTCACGTGGTCTTGACTTCGATGAGTTGCTGGATGAGATTGATGCTATTGTCTTCAGTGGTACGAAGATTGACATCAGCTATTTTGTCAAGGAAGAGTTGGATGCCGACCAGATAGAAGAGATTTTCGATTACTTCCGTGAGAGTGAGACCGATGACATCGACGATGCTCTAGATGAACTTGGTGACGAGTACACAGAGGAACAGTTGCGTCTAGTGCGAATTCAGTTCCTTTCCGAACTAGGTAATTAGCGATGACATTTTTTCAAGGACTAACAAACTATCATGATATGAATACATTCACAGCCAAGGCATGGCCAATCTTCAATCAGGCCATTCTCGACTACCACGTTCACGATAATGTGGATCAACCTATTGCCAATCCCTATCAAGCTGGAACCATAGAGGCCGACCTCTACCGTAAGTGCTGGATAGACACTGTACAATGGCATTTTGAGGACATCATACGCGACCCGCACATCGATCCGGCAGAGGCTTTGACACTGAAACGCCGCATAGATAAGAGTAACCAGGATCGTACAGACCTCGTAGAAACAATAGACAGCTACTTCTATACACTCTACAGTGGAATAACGCCTAAGGAGGGCGCTACTATCAACACTGAGAGTCCTGCATGGGCAGTGGACCGTCTGAGCATTTTAGCTCTGAAGATATATCACATGCGGGAGCAGACAGAACGTAAAGATGCTGACGCTGATCATATAGAGCGTTGCCAGCAGAAACTCAATGTGTTATTGGAGCAACATACCGACCTCAGTACCGCCATCGACCAGCTATTGGATGACATTGCAGCTGGACGTAAGTGGATGAAGGTGTATAAGCAGATGAAGATGTATAACGACCCCAGTACCAACCCAGTCCTATATAAGGAACAATGAGTCATATACTAATACTGCGTTTCTCCTCGTTGGGTGATGTGTTGATGACCTTGCCTGTCATCGATACAGCTGCGAGGCAGAACCCCGACGTTCACTTCACACTTGTCAGCCGTCCGTATGTACGTCCATTGGTGGAGTTACTTCCTTCAAATGTACACATGGTGGAGGCCGATTTGAGTGGCAATCATCGTGGGTTCAGTGGCTTGAACCTGTTGTGCCGACGACTTATGGCATTGCATCCTACTGCTGTGGCCGATATGCACGATGTGCTGCGTTCACAGTGGCTGCGCTTCCGCCTGAATATTACAGGTGTTGAGATTGCACACATCAAGAAAGACCGCAAAGCTCGTCGTGAATTCATCTTGGCTAAGGTGAAACAACAGCAGTATCCTACATTTGAAAAGTATGCCGATGTACTCCGGAAGCTGGGGCTGAGGTGCGATCTTGATTTTCATTCACTATATCCTAGTGAAGGTGCAGACCTTGCAGCTGTGTTGCCTGATTTTGACTTAGCTTCCCGTCCTGAAAGACATTGGGTGGCTATCGCTCCTTTTGCAGCTCACAAGGGTAAGACCTACCCATTGGATATGATGGAGCAGGTGGTGGCAGCATTGTCTAAGCGTGGTGATGTCCGTGTTCTGCTGTTCGGTGCGGGTGTCGAAGAACGTGCTGTTTTGGAAGGCTGGTCGGCAACTTACGAGCATGTAGAGTCGTTGGCTGGACATCTTAAGGGACTGCACGAGGAACTGGCTGTTATATCCCACTGCAAGGTAATGGTGTCGATGGATTCAGCAAACATGCATCTGGCTTCGCTGGCAGCTGTGCCAGTGGTTAGTATCTGGGGCGCTACTCACCCATTGGGCGGCTTCCTTGGCTATGGCCAGAGCCTTGACAATGCCATTCATCGTACCGACCTGCAATGCCGTCCTTGTTCAACCTATGGACAGAAACCATGTAGTGAAGGCGACTATCCATGTCTCTTAGGCATTAGTCCTGAAACAATTGTGCGCAAGACGGAAAGTCTGCTCTGAGGATTGCAACAACCCTACTGCCATGAAACGAGAATACGACTACCTGATTGTGGGAGCTGGTCTCTTCGGAGCCACTTTTGCCTACAGGGCGCATAAGCAGGGATGCCGTTGTCTGGTGATTGACAAGCGTCTGCATTTAGGTGGAAACGTTTTTTGCGATGAGGTTGAGGGCATTCATGTGCATAAATATGGAGCGCATATCTTTCACACCTCCAATCCGCAGGTGTGGAGGTTTGTGAACAATATCGTACCGTTCAATCGCTATACGAACTCGCCCGTTGCGAACTACCATGGCAAGCTCTACAACCTGCCTTTCAACATGAACACATTCTATCAGATGTGGGGCGTAACCACACCAGAGGAGGCTCGTTGTATGATAGAAAAACAGAAGGCAGAGGCTGTGCAACGAATGGAGAAAGATGGTATAGCTGAACCTCGAAACCTTGAAGAACAGGCTCTGCTGCTCATAGGTAGAGATATCTATGAGCGACTCATTAAAGGCTACACTGAGAAGCAGTGGGGCAGACCTTGCACAGAACTGCCTGCATTCATTATAAAGCGGTTGCCTGTACGTTTTGTTTACGACAACAATTACTTCAACGACTCATTCCAAGGCATACCCATAGGAGGATACAACTGTCTTATCAATGGATTACTTGATGGCATAGAGACACGTGTTAATGCCGACTACTTTGATGACCGCAGTTTCTGGGAAGGCATTGCTGCCAAGACTGTGTTCACAGGAAAGCTTGACCAGTTTTTCGACTACAAGCTGGGCAAACTGGAATACAGGACTGTACGCTTTGAACAGGAACGGCTCGATACACCCAATTATCAGGGTAATGCAGTGGTGAACTATACTGATGCTGCCGTACCCTATACCCGCATAATCGAACACAAGCACTTTGAGATGTTCGGCCAGCAGGTTTATGATGTGCCGTGTACTGTTATTTCACGGGAGTACAGTACAGAGTGGAAACCAGGCATGGAGCCATACTATCCTATAAACAACGAGCTAAACAATCAGCTTGCTCAAAGTTACAAGGAAATGGCTGAAGATTGCAAGAATGTTATTTTCGGTGGCAGGCTGGCAGAGTACAAGTACTATGATATGGCACCTATTGTGGAGAAAGTACTACAGATGGATATCAGATAAAGATAATCTTCTCTTTGCGGTAAAAGTCACTAATCACTTTGACGATTGCATCAGATACTGTCTGATCCAGATAGTTTATGTGGCGACCTGTCTGTATGGCTTTCAAGAACGAAACCAACATATACCTAATGCCTTCTCCATCAAGCTGGTAAAAATGACGTCGGTTTTCGGCTGAGTTCTCATATCGTACCTCAAAATAGTCGGTCTTCCACCATGGAGCCGGTACATAGATATATCCCTTTGTACCAGATATAACTAGGCTGCCTTCAGATTTTACGCCTTGTCCAACTTTCAATGATGCTACGGCATGTGGATAGACAAATGCTATTTTTGTGAATGCGTCGAAGTCTGGCCTGCCCTCTAGCAGATGGGTTGTCACAGTCTTGCTGCAGTAGTCTGTTCCAAGCAGTTGGAATATAGGCATCATGGCCGTGGGTCCCCATGCATCGATGCTGTTCCAAAGATAGTTCATGTCGTGTTCATCGCTCATTTCCAGATTGGCCATGCTTGTGCATGTCGCATCGACTGAAACCACGCGCCCAATGATGCCGCTCTTCGCAAGTAGGATTAAGCGGTAGTAGGCCATAGAATACGCAGTCTTCAGTGAATCAACAAGCATCAAGTTCCGTTCAGCTGCCATGGCTCTAAGCTGTTTCAACTGTTCCGAGTTGATGGTTATTGGTGATTCACACAGTACATGGCAGCCGTGTTCCAAGGCTCTGGAGATATGGTCGTAGTGGTAGCGCGTGTTGGAGATTATGTAGATTGCATCGCTCTTGGAGAGGAGACTGTCTAATTCGCTCATTGGCATGGCCTGCTGTTTCAAGGTCTCTGACAGATGCCGTGTGTGGTCTGAACATACCCCGCTTATTGTCAATCCGTTCACGAATTGGCTCTCATGCTCAAACTTGTTCATGATAGGGGATTCGCCCACCAGCCCAAGCCGTAGCTGATGCTCCTTGGCTCTGAGGTCTGTGCTGGATATTCCTTGTGTGCGATCCAGATAGACCACTTCACAGTACTCTTTCAAGTAGTCGAACTTGCCTAGCCAGTCGCTGCCTATGGCAAAGATGTCAACGCCGTAGCGTTGTATGTCGTCAATCTTCTGCCCTTCATATTCCTCAACGATAATTTCGTCTGCAAGACCTGTGGCGCGAACAGCCTCTATGCGGTCCATTAGAGACTGCTCAACATTGAGCTTGCCGCGTGCCTGATCGAAACTGTCGGCTGTTACGCCGACAATAAGGTAATCGCCCAGGGCCTTTGCCCGTTCCAGCAGGCGGATATGGCCATGATGCAATAGGTCGTAAGTGCCGTATGTAATAACCTTTTTCATTACAAAAGTCCTCTTTTAATCATGTCCTTCATCGCGTTGACAAGAGTGGTGTTGTCATCAGGGGTCAATGCACCTAAATGACCTACCCTGAACACCTTGTTGCGAAGTTCGCCTCCATTTGGGCAAATCCAGATGTCGTACTCATCTTTTAGGATTGTGAAGATGTCGTAGGCATTATTGCGAAGTGGATGCAGACATGTTACAGCATTAGAAGGCGACTCATTGAATATCTCCAACGGCATGTCGTGAATTTTCTGACGGAAGTCCTCAGCAAGCATGTGCATGCGCTGCACCTCACTGTCAATGCCACCATTGGCATTAATGTCGCGCAACCGGCGGTTTATCTGCAACAATATACCTACGGCTGGAGTGAATGGAGTCTGTCCTCGTTCACCGTCCTTCAAGGCCAGCTTCAGGTCTAGATACATACATACGGAATGGTTCTGCTCTACGCGCTCCAAGGCTCTTGGTGACAACACAATGAGTGATATGCCCGGAGGGCAGGCCAGGGCTTTCTGCGAACCTGTAATCATGACATCGGCCTGCAAGGCTTCCATATCGAAAGGGTCGGCCATGAAGGCGCTGATGGCATCCACTACTAGAAGCAGTCCGTACTTCTTGCAGAACCGGCTTATCATAGGCATATCATAGAGCACACCTGTAGAAGTCTCGTGCATATTGACTACAAAGGCTGTGAAGTCCTGTCCGTTCAGCTGTTCCAGATGCTTTTCCGTCAGCGCGTGTCCGTAGTCAAGCTTGATAGTGTGGTGTGGAATGGCGTGTAGTGTGCATAGCTCCTCAAAGCGCTCACCAAATGAGCCTCCGTTGACCACTATGGCCTTGTCGTTGCGGTTCAGCACATTCATGACAACCGTTTCCATTGAGGCTGTTCCAGAACCTGTCATAAAAGCCACACGGCTACCCTTGGGCGCATTGGCAAACTGTGCAACCAATCGCTCATTCTCCAGCATAACCTCCGAGAACTCTGGCGTCCTGAAATAAGGCACCTGTTCTTTGCCAATCTCCCTTATTGCCTCGTAGGACATCACCGGACCTACCGTGAAATTCAGCATTTTCTTTGAGTTTATTGTTCTATTCATGTGCAAAAATACATATTTTTGATAGTGAAACATAGAAAATGTGCAACTTCTCGATATTAATGATTATTTTTGCAGAAAAATAGCGAACTGATGTTTGCACACCATTCGAGGAAATGAAGATATTGCTGTTTTGCGAAAACAAATATGCGGTTGATATCCTAAACCCTTTGCAAGAGGAGGCCGACCGACAGGGTGGGCATGAGGTGCTGTGGTATGTACATAAGAAGAAGATACCCCAGTTCCCTTTGGAAGGCAGAGTGCGTTTCACCAACGATATGCAGGCGGCCTATGACTTCCACCCGGATGCGGTCTTTGCTCCCGGCAATATAGTCCCTTACTACCTCAGTGGTGTGAAGTGTAGTATCTTCCACGGCTATGCTGCTGAGAAGCGTGACCAGTTCCGCATCCGCAACTACTTCGACATGTACATGACCCAAGGGCCGTACTTTACTGATGAGTTCTTGAAATTGCAAAAGCGTTACGGCGACTTCGAGGTGCTTGAGACAGGGTGGACGAGGCAGGACTGGACAGCCCGTCACCGTCATGACTTCGAAGATGAGCGTCAGCGTCTGGTTGCAGAACATGGATGCAGTCGTATAGTGCTGTATGCTCCCACATTCTCGCCTAGTCTTAGCTCGCTTCCCAAGATTAAACAGGCTCTTGTCAGGCTTGTAGAAGAGAAAAATGTACTGTTGCTAATCAAGCTTCATCCGTTAACCTGTACGGAATGGACTGATGAGTACCGTCAGCTTGCAACAGAGAACAAGAACATCCTGTTTGAGGATGATTTCTCTGTGACAAAATATATGCTCATGGCCGATATGATGATAAGTGATACGTCTTCGACCATTTATGAAATGCTCCTGTTGGACAAGCCTGTAATCACGCTTGACACGGTTTCCCAGAACCCATATTGGAAAAATATTAATGATGTCTCTCAGCTATGTGATGCTTACGATGAGGTGTTCGAAAGCAATGAGCTGAAAGAGCTACGTCAATGGATTATAGCCAACTATGATCCTTACACAGATGGGCAGTGTTCACGCAGAATGCTCGATGGGGTGGCTGATTACATCAGACGGCATGGCGTTCCTCAGAAACGAAAGCTCAATCTGTGGCGTAAATACATGAGCATTAAGACCTTTGGTAAAGTAAACAAACATAGCTAACGACTCCTCCTATGAAGAAAACCGTCTATCTTGGGATGATAGCAGACATAATGCACCCAGGACTTATCAACATTATTAATGAAGGGGCAAAATATGGGGATCTGATAATCGGTCTGTTCACCGATAAGGCCATAGCCCAACACAAGAGACTTCCCTATCTTACTTATGAGCAGCGTAAGAATGTAGTCGAGAATATTAAAGGTGTGTCGGCTGTTGTGCCACAGGACGAATGGAGCTATGCTCCCAACCTGCGAAAGCTGAAGCCAGACTTTATGATACATGGCGATGACTGGCAGACAGGTCCTGACCGTGAACTGCGGGAAGAAGCCTTCCAGGTGATGAACGAACAGGGCGGTAAAATCATTGAAATCCCTTATACAAAAGGGATAGAATCGTCATCACTCGACAAGGATATAAAGAGAATTGGCACTACACCAGACATACGTCTGAAAGCACTTCGTCGTCTGATTGAGGCAAAGCCTATAGTGAGAATTCTTGAAGTTCATGATGGACTGTCTGGATTAATCTGTGAGAATCTTGAATTGGAGAACGGCCTATATACAGAGTCCTTCGATGGAATGTGGAGCAGTTCGCTGACAGACTCCACTTCCAAGGGCAAGCCCGACATTGAGGCTGTGGATCTTACTACCCGTATGCAAGATCTTACAAACGTGCTGGAATGTACCACCAAACCTATCATCTACGATGGCGATACAGGAGGCAAACTAGAACATTTCGTCTTTACCGTCAGGACGCTTGAACGCAATGGTATCTCGGCTGTTATCATTGAGGACAAGATCGGACTGAAGAAAAACTCGCTCTTTGGAACAGATGCCATTCAGACACAGGACACAATAGAGCATTTTTGTGAGAAGATACGTGCAGGCAAGAACGCTCAGGTTACCAAAGACTTTATGATTATTGCACGTTGTGAGAGCCTCATAGCTGGCAAAACTGTTGACGATGCCTTGGAACGCTGTTGCGCCTATGTAGAACAGGGTGGCGCAGACGGTATAATGATACACAGCAAGGAGAAGACAGGAAACGACATTCGAGAGTTCTGTAGGCGCTTCCACGAACTGCACCCATACGTTCCTATCGTGGCTGTTCCTACAACTTATAATCATCTTCGTGAAGAGGAACTAGCTGAATGGGGCATCAAAATCGTTATCTATGCCAATCACATGTTGCGTGCAGCCTATCCAGCTATGGTGAATGTTGCTACTAGCATCCTGAAGAATCATCGTTCATTTGATGCTAACGACCTGTGTATGCCTATTAAACAGATATTGGAACTTATTCCGGGAACAAAGTAAAATAGGATAGGTAGATAATAATTGAGTATTATGATAGAGGTAAAAGACGCCTACGAGGCATTTATTGAGAGTGGCATAGACATGTTTACCGGTGTCCCCGACTCACTCCTGAAGAATATTTGTGCTTATATCACCGACACGGCTCCCCGTGAAAAACATATCATTGCAGCCAACGAGGGCAATGCAGTGGGGATTGCTGCCGGACACTATCTGGCAACAGGCAAACCGGCGTTGGTATATATGCAGAACTCTGGCCTGGGCAATACGGTGAACCCTCTTTTGTCGCTAGCCGACGAGAAAGTGTATAGTATCCCTATGGTTCTGATGATTGGCTGGCGGGGCGAACCTGGTGTGCACGATGAGCCGCAGCATGTGAAACAGGGAGAGGTGACGTTGGCTTTACTTGATGCCATGCAGATACCCTATATCATTTTAGAGGATGTCAATCAAATCCCCGCACAGGTGGAATTGGCAATAGAGTGCAAGGCACCTACGGCCATCGTCATCCGTAAAGGTACCTTTGGAAGCTATAAGCTGAAGAATGCTCGCGTGAACGACAACCCCCTGAGCCGTGAGGATGCCATGAAATTGGTGATAGACCATCTGCACGACAACGATGTCATCGTTTCCACCACAGGCAAACTGTCACGTGAGCTCTTTGAATATCGTGAGGCGAAACAACAGGGCCACGGCCACGATTTTCTCACCGTAGGCAGTATGGGACATAGCAGCAGCATCGCGCTGGGTATCGCTTTAGAGAAGCCCCAGCGACGTGTGTTCTGTTTCGATGGCGACGGTGCCTTCATCATGCACACTGGTGCGCTGGGTATCGTGGCCAGCATGAAGCCCAGGAACTTCTTCCATATCCTATTTAATAATAACGCACACGAGAGTGTTGGCGGACAGCCAACTGTCGGATATGAGCTGGATGCTGTTGCGATGGCAAAGGCCAGTGGTTACAAACAGGCTTTCCGCGCCACAAGCAAACAGGAGATGATAGATGCCCTTGAGCAACTGGAACACACAGAAGGCCCAGTCCTGCTGGAGCTACGTGTAAAGATTGATTCACGTGAGGACTTGGGTCGTCCTACAACAACGCCCATTGAGAACAAGAATGCCTTTATGGAGGAACTTGGCTTATGATAAAGACTGCTGTTATCGTGGCTGCAGGAATGGGAACCCGCTTCGGCAGCATGACTGAAGAACGCCCCAAAGGTTTCATCGAAGCTGGTGGCAAGCCTATGGTTGTGCGTAGCATTGATACGCTCCTCAGCTGTGGCATTGAGCGTATCATCATCGGTACAGGTTATCTGCGTGAGTGCTATGAAGAGCTGGCTCGTCAATACCCGCAGATAGAGTGTTGCTTTAGTGAACGCTATGCCGAGACCAACAGCATGTACACCCTATACAACTGTCGTCAAGTGATTGGCAATGAGGACTTCCTGCTGCTTGAGAGCGACCTCGTCTTTGAGCGTCGTGCTATAACAGCATTGATGGATTGCTCACATCCCGATGTGATGCTTATCACACCTGTCACCAAGTTTCAGGATCAATACTACGTAGAGAGCAACGCTGAAGGCACACTCACCAACTGCTCAGTCAACAAAAACGAGCTAGAAGCCAAAGGCGAATTGGTTGGTATCCACAAGTTGAGCAATAGTTTCTACAAGAAGATGTGTGCTGACTATGCATCAAAGGTTGACGCTCTGCCTAAGTTGGGCTACGAATACCAACTGCTTCACATGTCACAACATATACAGCCCGTCTATGTGCTCTGCGAGGAAGGCCTGAAATGGTATGAGATTGACGACATAGATGATCTCAACTATGCTGAAGAGCACATCGTTCCATTCCTATAAATTGTCAAATAGTAAGTAGGTGTTCATAATTAGTTTAATGTATGATGGCAACTATTTGGATGCAGGTTTTTCTTTTCCTCCGAAGGAGCAGAGCGGGCAAACCTCGACCCTCCGAGAAATGACTAAATGTCATTTCGTGTCGAAAGGTTTGGGGAGCACTGCTTCAGTGCGACGGAGGCCTGAAAGGTGTGACTGAGGAGAAAAGGAAAAGATGCGACAAAGAGTGACATCAGACATGAAAACACCTAC
>JAFZQR010000053.1 GCA_017620295.1 Bacteroidaceae bacterium | reverse complement strand
GTATCCAATCGAATGTCTGCACTCCCACAGCATAGCCGCGACGTTTCGTTTCTTCTGTATTCATGGTGATAAGTAGGTGTTCAAAATTATTTTACTATATCCAACATTGTAGGTGCTTTCATGTCTTTGTTCGCTCTTTGGCGCATCTTTTCCTTTTTTCCTCAGTCACACCTTTCAGGCCTCCGTCGCACTGATGCAGTGCTCCCCAAACCTTTCGACACGAAATGACATTTAGTCATTTCTCGGAGGTCGAAGTTTGCCCGCTCTGCTCCTTCGGAGAAAAGAAAAATCTGCATCCAAATAGCTGAACAAATACATAAAACTAATTGTGAACACCTACTTAGTGGGATTTGTCTGTGCAAATATACATCTATTTCCATTCACGATGGCCCGTTCAGGTAGATTATTTTGAAAATAACGTCACTATCCTTTGCACACTAATTCTAATACAAGAAATCAGCACGGTGTTTCCATTCGGTCACCGTGCTGATTATTATTTTATGCAGACTTTATTACTTTCCGGTATTACCCTTCCAGAAGTCCTCCTCAGCCTTACGTTCAGCCTGCTGACGATCATATTCGGCGCGCTGACGTGCATACTCGGCATTGTGAGCCTGTGTGGTCTGGATATTGGTCTTCAGACGAGTTGCATGACCAGTGAGTGTGATGTCGGCTGCGATAGCCTGATCGCACAATGCCAGAGCCTCTGAGTAGTTCTTCTTGCGGGTGGCTATGACGGCACGCTGCATGAGGCACTTACCTCTGAGGTCAGGATTGAACTGTGCAGCCTTGTCGAGGTATGCTGTAGCATTGGTGTAGTCGCCGGCCTTGGTCATAGCGCTGGCCACGCGCAGGGCGATGTTAGCCTTCTGGCGATTGTTGGTGCAGAGGTCGAGAGCAGAGTTGTAGTAGCGGATGCTCTCAGCGGTCTTACCCTCGTTGGAGTACTTCTGTGCCAAGGCGATAGCAGACTCGTATGAAGGCTCAATCTTGTAGGCGTATTCAGCAGCCTTGTAATAGAGGGGGTCGTCATCGCAGTCATAGTTAGACATCAGAGTCAGTGCATGACGCAGGAACTCAAGATTGTCCTTGTTAGCCTCAACCTTCGGGGTGAACATTGCAATAATCAGCTCACGGTTGGCTGCACCGCTCTCGGCAAAGATGCCTTCAATGTTGTTCAGAGGCTGGTCGTACTCGGCAACGATACGGGCAGCCTTAGTCTCATCGGTCTCCTCCTTGGCCAGCTGAAGCATGCGGTCACAAAGCTCCTTACTCTCGAGGTAGTCCTGCAGGAACTGCTCACGGAAGCCGTTGTTGTCGGCCTGATAGCGGGCATAGCTCAGACGGAAGAAGATGTCAAGCATATAGCCTTTTACCTCGCGTCCGCCTTCCTCTTCCAGATACCTGCCTGCCTCAGCAAACATATTGTATGCCTTCTCGTGGGTGTAAGTTGGGTCAACACCTGGCGAATAGACGGTGTAGGCGTATGCTTTTGGATAGAGGACATCTGCACGGGTGGCTTTCAAATCGCTCCTGGCAAAAGAGTTAAGCCCTGCAAGATTCTTGAGTCGCAGGTCGTAGAGAGCCAGCAGCTCGTCGAGATACTTTTTCTTCTTAGCCACATCCTGCTCACTCTGAATGAGGCTCTGCAGCACGTAGGCACCATCGGTGTAGATTCTTAGGTTAGCAAAAGGAGCCTTCTCAATGACAGGACGCCATACCTCGTAGGCATCCATGAAGCTTTGGTTCTGCACGTACTGATTGAACATGCTGAGGTTCTGACGTGTGGTAACGCTGTCCTGACCGGAGCCAATACGTTCGTACCACTGAGTGCCCTCATACTGGGAAAATGCTGGAACAGCAACTGCTGCTACCAAGCATGCAATAATGGTCTTTTTGAATGTCATGATACAAATAAATGTTCTGATTAACGTTTTCTGAGTTGATTAATGTGTGCTTGCTTATGTGTGCTTGCTTACATATTATTAGATAGGTAGTTCGCGCATAGGTTTAAGCCCAAGAAAGCTATAAGTGAAATTCTTGCCTTTGATGGACGGGAACTGACTGCGCGGGTCAATGTCCTCGCGTGAACGCAAGTAGTCGATAACGCGGTTATAGCTATCTTGCGGGCTGACGGCCTTCAGGCGGGCTGTGAAGTCACTCTCCAGATACTCACACTTGCCAGCATCATTGACGAACACCCGCTTGAACCTTACTGTAGTTTCATACCAGCCAGGATTAACGGCGTTGAACACATCTGCCTGAGCCTTCTTATGATCCTGTTGAGCAGGCGCAGCCTCATCATCCTTATTGCTCTTGCCGTTAGCCTTGAACTCCTCCAGGGTGTTGGCTGTGGTTTTAATCACAATGAAATAAACACGTGAATGAACCTTGTACCTCTTTGGATATGGCATTGAACTCTCAGCATACTGACGGAAATCCTCCACAAACTGAGGTGTCATCTGAAAGTTGTCGAAAGTGGAGATGAAAGCAAACGCATCGTCTAGGTTGGTTACAACCGTCTCATCATCGAAATAGCGGATATATAAATTCATTTGTTTTTTTATTTTGCGCCGCAAATGTATGGAGTTTTTATGACTTGGAGAACATTTTACACCTTAAACTACCTTTATCTCTGTTAGAAATTGCTAAATGTCGGTTAGCACGTTATCGGGATAATCACAAACAAGCTCTTGCATATATGCTAAAGTTGACGTATCTTTGCATTGTCCAATTCTAGATAAGCCATCACTGCCATGAATAACCCACTGCATAAATTCCTGCATATTCACACACCTTTATTCAATGCTATTTCAAGTGTTATCATCTTGAACGCATTCATCATGCTTTTTTATCCTCAAATATAGCCGCACCCTCCACCTCGTTTCACCATTTTTCCGTAATATCATCACAGCCTTATGCCTCAGCATAAGGTTTTTTTTCGCACACGCCCCATCATCCATGCCGTCATCCCCAGACTTTCGTGCCGTCGTTTCATCCCTTTCCTGCTGACGTTTCATTCCTTCCCTGCTGACGTTTCGTCCCTTCTCTGCCGTCGTTTCATCCCATACCTGCCGTCATCATGTATATACTCCCCTCTCCATTCTTGAAGTGTCAAGCGTCGCTTCGCGCCGAGCGCGAAGAGGGGTCGGGGGTGAGGCCATGTCAACATATTTCCCATAATATTCACATTTTTGCATATTATTTTCACAAAACCACCGCAGACATAAGCTCAAACATGCATGATATTAGAGGAAAAATGGCTACATTTGCAACGTATTTAGAGCGATTATCACCACTGATGACATTCAAACTTGAACATACCGACCCGCAGAGTAGCGCTAGAGCTGGAATAATCTACACCGCCCACGGACAGATACATACCCCTATTTTCATGCCAGTAGGCACTGTGGGGTCGGTCAAGGGCATACAGCTGAGAGACCTCTTCGAGGACATCAACGCCGAAATAATACTCGGCAACACCTACCATCTCTACCTTCGCCCTGGAACCAGTGTGCTAGAAGCAGCTGGAGGATTGCACAAGTTCAACGGTTTCGACCGCCCTATGCTCACCGACAGCGGCGGCTTTCAAGTATTCTCACTCACTGGCATACGCAAGCTCTCGGCAGATGGATGCGAGTTCAGGAGCCATATAGACGGTTCGAAGCATTTCTTTTCGCCAGAACGAGTGATGGACATAGAGCGGAGCATAGGAGCCGACATCATGATGGCTTTCGACGAGTGCCCCCCAGGAACGTCCGACTACGACTATGCCAGAAAAAGCCTGGAGCTGACACACAACTGGCTGGATCGCTGCATAAAACGATTTAATGAGACCGAGCCGCTATACGGCTATGAGCAGGCTCTGTTCCCTATTGTACAGGGATGTACATACAGAGACCTCCGCAAAGCCAGTGCAGAGTTTGTTGCCAGCAAGGAGGCGGCAGGCAACGCCATAGGAGGGTTGGCTGTAGGCGAGCCTGCCGAGGTGATGTACGAGATGATAGAGTTGGTGAACAGCATACTGCCCGAACAGAAGCCTCGCTATCTAATGGGAGTGGGTACGCCCGTGAACATTCTGGAAGGCATTGCCCTGGGAGTGGATATGTTCGACTGCGTGATGCCTTCACGAAACGGACGCAACGCCATGCTCTTCACTGCCAACGGCACCATGAATATGCGTAACGCAAAGTGGGCCACCGACTTCTCCCCCATTGACCCCGACGGACACTCCGCCATCGATACGACCTACACCAAAGCCTACCTCCACCACCTCTACAAATCGCAGGAGCTGCTGGCCCTGCAATTGGGTACGCTTCATAACCTTGCCTTCTACCTCTGGCTTGTACGTGAGGCCAGAAAGCACATCGTGGAAGGCGACTTCCGTCAGTGGAAGGATATGATGATACCACGTCTGAGCCAACGACTATGAACTTGTTCACATTCCTTCGCCGCAACCTCTTTTCAAGACTTGACCGTTACATAATGGCCAAGTTCCTAGGCACATACTTTTTCTCCATCATACTCATCATATCCATAGCCGTGGTGTTCGACTTCTCTGAGAATTCAGACAAGTTCACGACCAACCACGCACCATTCAGCGGATTGGTGGAGTACTACTTCAACTTCGTACCGTTCTACGCCAACCTCTTCTCGGCACTGTTCGTGTTCATTGCTGTGATATTCTTCACATCCAAGCTGGCAGACAACAGCGAGATTATAGCCATGATGAGTACAGGCATGAGCATAGGACGAATACTAAGGCCCTATATGCTGGCATCAACATTGATTGCACTGCTCAGTTTCGAACTAGGCTCTGAGGTTATCCCAAAAGGCTCTGTCAAACGACTGGAGTTTGAGATGCGATATAAGAGCCGAAAGAAGCCACAGGTGGTAGAACACGTGCAGATGCAGGTGGTGCCAGGGGTGATAGCATACATTGACCATTTCGATGGTACGCAGAAGAGTGGGTATCAGTTCTCGCTTGACCACATTGAGAACAAGCAGCTGGTGAGCCACCTGACAGCACAGCGCATACAGTACGACACCCTTGCCGATGAACGTTTCCACTGGAAGCTTTACCAAGTGAAGATACGTACCCTGCGAGGATTGCGCGAACACATCTCCACAGCCTACGAGATGGACAGCCTCATACTGATGGAGCCAGAGGACTTCCTTATGACCAAGGACCAGCAACAGACACTGACCAACAGCGAGCTGCAGGTGTATATCGATAAGCAGAAGATGCGCGGCTCGGGCAATGTGAAGGTGTTCGAGGTGGAATACCACAAACGATTTGCCGACCCCTTTGCAGCATTCATACTCTCATCCATCGGCCTCTTCCTGAGCTTCCGTAAGCGCAAGGGAGGCATGGGCGGCTCACTGGGCATAGGCTTGGCTCTGTCGGCAACATACATCATGCTGCAGACAGTAGCTGCCAGCTTTGCCATCAACAGCGACTGGCCGCCCATACTGGCAGCATGGCTACCCAACATACTGTTCAGCGGAGTGGCTCTATACCTCTACACCAAAGCCCGACGCTAACAACGCAAAAGCTGGAGCAAATCCAAATCTTTAAATCCTCAAATATTTCCATTTCCACGATGCACTTTGAAGACCTCGACCTGAACGAAGACATACTAGATGCACTCTACGACATGCACTTTGACGAGTGTACGCCCATACAGTCACACGCCATACCAGCTCTGCTAGAAGGGCGCGACCTCATAGGCGTGGCGCAGACAGGCACTGGCAAGACAGCCGCATATCTGTTGCCCGTGCTGTCCAAGCTACGCGATGGAGGCTACCCCGATGATGCCATCAACTGCGTCATCATGGCTCCCACGCGCGAACTGGCACAACAGATAGATCAGGCAATGGAAGGCTTTGCCTACTATCTCGACGGAATATCGTCAGTAGCTGTCTATGGCGGCAACGACGGCATACGCTACGAACAGGAGAAGCGAGGCATGGCTATGGGCGCAAACGTGATAATAGCCACACCAGGACGTCTCATCTCACACATATCGCTTGGAAACATCGACCTCTCACGTGTAAGCTTCTTCATCCTTGACGAGGCCGACCGTATGCTGGACATGGGATTTTCCGACGACATACTCCAGATAGAGAAGCAGCTTCCAAAGGACAGGCAGACAATTATGTTCTCAGCCACCATGCCCGATAAGATTGTGCAACTGGCAAAAACCATACTGCACGACCCTGTGGAAGTGAAGCTGGCTGTGTCGAAACCTGCCGATGGCATACAGCAGAGCGCATACATCTGCTATGAGGCCCAGAAGATACGCATCATAGAACACCTGTTCGAGCAGACAAAGCCTGAACGGGTTATCATATTCGTAGGGTCGAAGCTGAAGGTGAAGGATGTGGCCATCGCACTCAAGCGCAAAGGCTACAACGCCGAGGCCATGCACTCCGACCTGCTGCAACAGCAACGCGACGACGTACTGTGGAGGTTCAAGGTCGGACAGGTGGGAGTGCTGGTGGCAACCGACATCGTGGCACGTGGCATAGACATTGACGACATACAGATGGTGATCAACTTCGATGTGCCACACGATGAGGAAGACTATGTACACCGTATCGGACGCACTGCACGTGCTGGACGGAACGGACGCAGCGTGACACTGGTGTCGGAGAAAGACCAGCCGCTGTTCCGCGACATCGAGACATTCCTGGAAAAGGAGGTACAGAAGGAACAGCTGCCAGAGGAGCTGGGAGAGGCTCCGGCCTACGAGCCATCCAAGCACAAGCGTTTCAGCGACCGCAAGAACTCACGGCGAGGAGGCGGACGCAGGTCATCTAGAGGAGGTAAAACTCAGCATAAGCAGCGCAAGCCCAGACAGCCAAAGCAGCCCAAGCAACAGCAGAAACCGAAGGAATAATATCACACTACAACCGACATACTCCACAGCTCATGCATATCGCAATAGCAGGAAACATTGGAAGTGGAAAGACCACTCTGACCCAGATGCTGGCCAACCACTATAAATGGACACCACGGTTTGAACCCGTGGATGTCAACCCATACCTGGAAGACTATTACAAGGATATTCCAAGATGGTCGTTCAACCTAGAGATATATTTCCTCAAACAACGTTTCCGCGACCTGCTGGAGATAGCCAGCACGGAGAGCACCATCATCCAGGATCGAAGCATCTACGAGGGCGTGTATGTGTTCACGGAAAATAACTACCGCATGGGCAACCTCTCAAAGCGTGATTACGAGACCTACATGGAACTGTTCGAGCAGATGACAGAGGTGGTGAAATACCCCGACCTTATGATATACCTCCGGGCATCCGTCTCACATCTTGTGCAGAACATTCAGAAACGTGGTAGAGACTATGAGCAAACCATGCCCATCGACTACCTTCGCAACCTCAACAACCTCTACGAAGACTTCATCTACAACAAATACAAAGGGCGAGTGCTGACAATCAACGTGGACAACATGGATTACCTCCATCAGACATCCGACTTCGCAACAATTCTGGATCGCATCGAGACAGAGCTGTTCGGACTATTCAAGTACTAACCCTAACATTGTCCATTTTCCATTTTCCATTACACATAGGATATGCACATAGCTATAGCAGGAAACATTGGCAGCGGCAAAACGACCCTGACCAAAATGCTGGCCAAGCACTACGGTTGGCAGCCAAATTTCGAGTCGGTAGAGTTCAACCCCTACCTGGACGATTTCTACAAGGATATGGAACGATGGTCGTTCAACCTACAGATTTACTTTCTGAACAAACGTTTCAAGGACGTTGTTGAAATATCACGTTCCGACAAGACCATCATCCAAGACCGCACCATCTTTGAGGATGCACGCATCTTTGCACCCAACCTCCACGACATGGGCATGATGAGCGACCGCGACTTTGAGAACTACTCCGACCTCTTCGAGCTGATGATGTCACTAGTGAAACTGCCCGACCTGATGATCTACATCCGCTCTACCATCCCCAACCTGATAGCTCAAATTCAGAAACGTGGACGCGAATATGAACAGAGCATACGCATTGACTATCTGCAAGGCTTGGGTACACGCTACGAAGACTGGATCAAGGACTACAAAGGCAACCTCATCATCGTAGACGGTGACACCGTGAAGTTCGAGAGCAACCCAGCCGATTTCCGCTCTATCACCGACCGCATAGATGCCAACCTATACGGATTATTCAGCTAACAACAATAATATAACATCATGGCAAAACCATTAGTTGAGACGAAAGCACGTGTTGGTGTTTTCTCAATTGCACTGCAGGCATATCTGCCACAGTTTCCACAGCTTGTACCTGAGTTTGAAGCACAGTATGCTGCATTCAAAAAGACATTGCCCGACACCATTGAAATTGTAGATGGTGGCATGGTAACAACCAAGGAACAATCAATGGCCGCAGGCGACAAGTTCCGTGCCGCCGATGTTGACCTGGTCATCCTTCAGATGCTAACTTACTGCACATCCTATAATATGCTTCCTGCTGTACGCGACCTCGACGTACCTGTAGTAATAGTAAACGTACAGAAGAAGCTGGCTCCCGACTATGCCAAGACCGACATCCCCACATGGCTGGGTGAGCTATATGCCTGCGGTGCCATTGGCGAGATGGTAGCCGACCTGAACCGTGCAGGCAAGCGCTCTGCCGTCATCACTGGTGTTGTCGAAGGCGGCGACCCGGAGGTACAGGCTGAGATAGAGGACTGGTGCCGTGCCGCACAGGTGCGCCGTCGCTTCCGCGATACCAATATCGCACAGATTGGTCGTCCCTACCCGGGCATGATGGACTTGTACATAGATGAGACCAACCTATACCACCGCATGTATGTCTATACCAAGCAATTCGACTGGGAGAAGATGTGGGCCATTGCCGACAACATCACCGATGAGGCTGCCATACGTGCCAAGGCTCAAGACATTCTCGACACCTTCGACATCGAGGGTGGCGGCACAATTGAGAAGGTATGGGACATGGCCAAGTATGTTGTTGCCTTCGAGCAGTGGGTCAAGGACGAGAAGCTCGGTATGATTGCTTCTCACTATGATGGTTTTGCACAGGGCATAGCCGGCAAGCTCGACTCAATGCTGATTCCTGCATTCTCCATGCTCATCAAGCAGCACACGGCTTGTGCCGTTGAAGGCGACATGAAGGTGGCTATGGCGATGTCCATACTCAAGACCATCTCTGGCACAGGTACACTGGCTGAGATGTATTCCATAGACTTCCCAAAGGACATCTGCATCATAGGCCACAGCGGCTCTGGCGACTTTGACATTTCACAGGCAAAGAAGCCAACTATGAAGATTGTGCCTGTGTTCCACGGCAAGAGCGGTGGCGGATATCTCACACAGTTCTATCCTCCAACAGGCCCGGTTACATATCTCGCCATCACCCAGGACAAAAATGGTGTGTTTAAGTTCGTTGTGGCAGAGGGCGTGAATGAGGAAGGCCCAATATTCATGTTCGGCGACACCAACATGCGAACCAAGTTCTCGCTCTCATGCCGCGAGTTCGTCAACAAGTGGAGCGAGGCTGGTCCTACCCACCACATGGCAGCCGCTGTGGGTCACCACATCGACACAATCCTCAAGGTTGCCAAGATATTCAACATCGAGTGCGAAGTGGTGTGCAGGTGAACTGGACGTAATAACGAAATAACGTAATAACGATATATCGTCATAACGAAAATGGCTAATAATGGAAGTTTGAAGAGCACCCTTGCAGTGTCTCTCAACAACTATCTTGATGCAGGGGCAATCGTTGCTGGTGCCAGCGGCATAACATTGTGGCAGAACTACTTGGGACTAAGCGAAATGCACTTAGGTTGGCTCAATGCCTTAAGTGCCAACGCCTTGGGTGCTGCTATTGGTGCCATCATCGGTGGCTTCCTTGCCGATAAGTTCGGACGCAAGTTCATATTCACCTACAATCTGTTGGTCTATATGCTGGGCGTACTTGTGATTATGCTTGCATTCAACTTTCCAATGCTTCTCTGCGGTTTCCTCATCACAGGCATATCAGTAGGCATCGGAGTTCCAGCATCATGGACATATATTTCTGAGAGTTCCGAGGTTCATAACCGAGGCCGCAACATCTGCATCTCCCAGATGTCATGGGGTGTAGGCCCAATGGTGATACTGCTCTTCGGCATGTTCTTTGCACCTGACGGCTACCTCTATAGTATCGTAGAGTCGTTGGCCCATACTGTCATTGGAGCTGATGCAGCACAAACAGCAGTGGAAGTATTCAGTTCACGTGTGGTATTTTTCACCCTCTTTGTTGTGGCTTTCATAGCATGGAACCTACAGCGTCAGCTTGAAGAAAGCACAGAATTTACGGCCAACAAGGACAAGAAGCAAAGCGGCATAGTAGATAACATCAAACTGCTGTTCACCAATCGGATTGCAGTAAAGACTGTTGTCTATCTTGCTGTTATTTATCTCACATGGAACCTTGTGGCATCAGTCCTCGGGTTCTTCCTTCCTCACATCTGCGAGACCATTGGCAAAATCAGCAACGAGCAAGCTAACTGGATTGCCAGCACACAGTGGATGGCTACGGTTGTGATTACCTTAGGTGTATCATTGATAATTGACAAGATAAGCCACAAGCTAATATACGCCATGGGACTCATAGTGGCAATCAGTGCATGGGTACTGATTGTGACAGCAGATGCAAGCAGTCAAGTCGTTCTTTGGACCTTTGCCCTGCTGTGGGGCATACAGAGTGGACTTAGTGTACAAATCTTCTATGCGCTATGGGGCAGCGAACTATTCCCTGCCAAGTTCCGTGCTGGTGCTCAAGGCCTGATGTTCTTCGTGGTACGTGGTCTCTCTGCCGTAGGCGGCCTGGCTTTCACAAATGCATACGGTGCAAACGGTGAAGGCTTCACCATTATTGCATGGTGCATGGTAGCCCTTCTTGCCATTTCTCTGATTGTAGGACTCGTATATGCCCCCAACACTCGTGGCAAATCACTCGCTCAGATTACCAAAGAAAGGTATGGTGACGAACTGTAATAAGCAGGACAAAGATAGAATAGAACAAATATGGAAAAGAAGTTATTAACTGTACTCATTACACTGCTATGCAGCCTCACATCCCAAGCTGGGCGTGTGGTAACGGATAGCATTCAGAGCACAATACTCGGTGCTACGGTACGATATAACGTATATCTGCCTAGCGGTTTTGAGAATGGGACCAAACAGTATCCCGTGGTTTATCTCCTTCATGGTTTCACTGACGACTATACCGCATGGCGTGACAAAGGTCAGATGCAGACCGTTGCCGATGAACTGATAGAGACAGGCGAGGCCTGCGAAATGGTTATCGTGATGCCGAATGCCGGAGGTCCCAACGTGATGGATACATGGAACGGCTACTTCAACATGCCTGGTTGGAACTACGAGGACTTCTTCTATCAGGAACTCATTCCGACAGCGGAACAGAAGTACCGCTGCATAGGCGATAAAGCCCATCGTGCCATCATGGGACTCTCAATGGGTGGCGGTGGTAGCACTGTATATGCCCAGCGTCACACAGATATGTACTCCTCATGCTATGCTATGAGTGCATGGTTGGATAGCGACGGCGGCCAGCAGCGACAGGAGGGTGTGGATGACAAGGTATATCTCGTCAGCCAAGCTGTGAAGAACCGTTCTGCGCTAAACTATGTCAGCAACGCTGATAATGCTACAGTAGAACAACTACGCACAGTGCGGTGGTTCATAGACTGCGGGGATGATGACTTTCTATTCGACCAAAACGTGCAACTGCATCAGCTCATGCGTCAGAAGCGCATCAAGAGCGAGCTGCGCATACGTAACGGACAGCACAACTGGGAATACTGGCATACAGCCATACGTCTCGCCCTTCCATTCGTATCACAGGGCTTTAGCTCTAATAAATAACGGTATAACGAAATAACGAAATAACGATAACCACAATGAAAAGTATTCTTGATAATCGCCCAGCATTAAAAGCTGAGGTCAACAAGGTTGCTGAGGTCGCTGGCTACCTATGGCAGAAAGGATGGGCCGAGCGCAATGGCGGTAACATCACGGTGAACATCACAGAACATATTGACGACGAGATACGGCAGTTGCCTGCTATTAGCCCAATATATCAGATTGGCACCACCCTGCCCCACCTGAAGGGATGCTACTTCTACTGCAAGGGTACCAACATGCGTATGCGCGACTTGGCACGTTGGCCAATGGACAACGGTAGCATAATACGCATACTTGACGACTGCGCAACTTACGTCATCATTGCTGACAACCCTGTTAAACCTACATCAGAGCTGCCCTCTCACCTCAGCGTACACAACTACCTGCTGGCAAAAGGGTCGCCATATCGTGCCAGCGTACACACACATCCTATTGAACTTGTAGCACTGACCCACAATAAGAAATGGATGGAGAAGGACGCAGCTACACGTATGCTTTGGTCCATGATACCTGAGACCAAGGCGTTCTGCCCACGTGGCCTGGGAATGGTACCATATATGCTACCATCCAGCGTGGAACTTGCCGATGCAACAATCAAGGCTATTGACGACGACTACGACGTGGTGATGTGGGAGAAGCACGGAGTGTTTGCTGTGGACGTTGACGTGATGGCAGCCTTCGACCAGATTGATGTACTTAACAAGTCGGCACTCATATATATCGCATCCAAGAACATGGGATTTGAGCCAGACGGCATGAGCGATGCCCAGATGAAGGAACTCAGCGATGTGTTCGGCCTGCCGAAATAACAAAGCAAATGGAACACGCTGTAATGTATAAAACAGCGTGCTCCATTGCATTCTTCAGCGCGGTGCAGCAACAGCTACACCACGCTATATTTTAATCTACGATATGGTTGTGTTCGTCGGGGAACACAATCTTCGGCTGGAAGGTACGAGCCTCCTCGTAATCCATCAAGGCGTATGCAATGATGATGCATACATCACCCACTTGGACCTTGCGGGCTGCAGCACCATTCAGACAGATGCACCCACTGCCTCGCGGACCTTTTATAATATAGGTTTCAAATCGCTCACCATTATTATTGTTGCAGATCTGAACCTTTTGCCCAGGCAGCATACCAGACGCATCCAGCAAGTCCTCATCAATGGTGATGGAACCTACATAGTTCAGATTTGCTTCCGTGACACGAACACAATGCAGCTTTGACTGCAAAACCTCTATCATCATAGCCTAAACGTACCTTATATGGTCTATTAGTCTGATAGGTGTTGAGCCACAGAACACCGTGACACAACCTACTATGTGAGGAGCTGCATCCCATGTGGTCACATCGGCAAGCGAGTCGCCATCCACAATGTTATAGTATTGCACCTCCAGACCTTCTACAGCGTTGATTGTATCCACAACCCACTGCCGTGTCTCCTCCACGCCATGCGACTTGGCATAAGTCACACTTTCCTTTAGTGTCTGGTATATGGCAGCAGCTGTCTGGCGTTCAGCATCCGTAAGCAACGTGTTGCGGCTACTCATTGCCAAACCACTCTCTTCACGTATCACAGGACAGGGAACAATCGTAAGCTTGAAACCAAGATCTGCTACCATACGCCGGATGACAGCTATCTGCTGATAGTCTTTCTCACCAAAATAGGCGCGGTCAGGCATAACGAAATTGAACAATTTGCTCACCACCTGGCAAACACCATTGAAATGTCCAGGGCGGAAGGCTCCCTCCATCACACTGTCGGTAGGTGGATAGCTGAACGTGCGTGTGTCTGGCTCTGGATATACTTCAGCTACAGTAGGAGCAAAAACGACATCGGCACCAGCTGTTGCCAGCAACTCACAGTCTGCTTCCAATGTACGGGGATAGCGCTCCAGATCCTTTGGGTCATTGAACTGAGTAGGATTGAGGAACACACTCACAACCGTGACATCGTTCTCCGACACACTGCGACGCACTAATGACTCATGACCAGCGTGAAGAGCACCCATTGTTGGAACCAAGCCAACGGTTTGACCATTAGCCCTTACCTCACTTAGGAAATCACGAAGAGAAGAAACGCTTTGTATTAACTTCATTGTACAATCTCTAATTTTGCGGCGCAAAATAACGCATAAATTGCCAATTAGCGAAAGGATAAGTGTACTAAATCGCAAAAAAAGGTAAAATTATCAACATTCATCGCCTTTGTGTTGCATATAACCTGATTTTTATTTATATCTTTGCAGTGGCAATATATTGTTTTTAGCCATTCATAGAAGCTACACTAGATGAAGACAAGGAAAGTTTTATTTATCACACAGAGCATCACTCCCTACATGCCTGAAACAGCGTTCTCGTATCTTGGACGGCGTGCACCTCACGTTATGCAAGAAAGAGGAAGAGAAATCCGCACATTTATGCCCAAGTGGGGGGGCATCAATGAAAGGCGCTGTCAGCTGCATGAGGTGATACGTCTCTCAGGCATGAACCTTATAATAGATGAGACCGACCATCTTCTCATTATCAAAGTGGCCTCTATCCCCTCAGCCCGCATGCAAGTATATTTCATTGACAATGACGACTATTTCCAGAAGCGACTGGAGATGGCCGACCACAACGGCAATGAATACCCCGACAACGCAGAAAGAGCCATCTTCTATGCACGTGGTGTGCTGGAAACAGTGAAGAAACTGCGCTGGGTGCCAGACGTAATCCACTGCCAAGGATGGATTTCAGCCTTGGCTCCCATGTACATCAAGACAGCATACTCTGAGGAGCCATGCTTCCGCGATGCCAAGGTGGTGTTTACTCCCAGTGCCAGCGACCTAAAGTTGCCACTCTCAAAGCAGTTCCGTGACAGCTATGCCTTCAAAGGTATGACAGGCAAGGAGCTGGATGCATTCCCACCTGAAATGTATATCCAGGACCTTTACAAGCTGGCATTAAACTATAGTGACGGGCTGATGCTGACAGATGAAAACACAGATGAGGAACTCATTCAATACGCACAGAGCAAGAAGTTGCCAGTACTGATGCCATTAGACCTGCACGATGCCGACAATGGCGACACAATGGCCGCATTCTTCGATCAGGTTTGGGGAAGAGCAGGCGAAGACCCCGAAGAATAAAGCTTGCCACCTTTCAAAACACGACGTTCACACATATCAATTATGAATATCTCCTTCGCACGTGTCATGCTGGTTGCCCTTACCGCCATGACACTAATTGCTTGTGACAATGACACCGCCTCTTTGGGCATATATGATGAAGCCGACGAGATAAGCACCTCGGCATCCACCTATAATTTCACCACACGCTCCATACCTTTGGGAGCTGTAGCAGCCAATAGTTCCAAATGCTACCTTGGAGCTGTACGCGACCCAGAGACCGGCACAACAGTCAAAGCAGAGTTCCTAGCTCAGTTCCACACCTTCGAGAACTACGCCTTCCCTGATAAGCAGCTGATGGTCACCGACAGTGAAGGTGAACCCATCTGCGACTCCATTGAGTTGCGCCTCTACTTCAACAGCTACTACGGGCTGGCAGACAATCCTATGAAGGTCTATGTATATGAGCTGGACACCGACAATGTAGTCAGCGAGAGCGAGACATATAAGACCGATCTCAATCTGGAAAGCTACCTGCCAGCAGGTGCGCAACCTCTAGTAAAGAAGGTATTCACCGCAACTGACTACACCATCACCGACAGTGAACGTACCAGCACATCATACACACCCAATGTACGCATCAAGCTGCCTACATCCCTGGGGCAACGCATCATGCAACAAGCCTACGAACATCCCGACTATTTCAAGGACTCCTACAGCTTCATGCGCAAAGTCTGTGCCGGCTTCCTCTTCAAGCTTCAGAGCGGAGAAGGCACGATGCTTACACTTGACGTCAGTGCTCTAAACCTATATTTCAGCTTCAGAGACCAGGAAATAGATACAATCTACTCAGGTTTAGCCCGTTTTGCCGCCACTCAAGAGGTAATCCAAAGCACACGTTTCATTGACGACGACCTCACTGGCTTGATTACAGCCACCAAAGACTCGACCTTCACCTACCTGAAATCGCCTGCTGGTATCGCTACAGAGATAACATTCCCTGTTGATGAGATTTACGAAGGACACGAGAACGACAGTATAAGCCGTGCCCAAGTTGTTCTGACACGCCTTAACAGTTCATTCAGCTATACTCCCTTCGGAATTCCACAAACCATACTCATCGTCCACAAGCCACTCTTTGATGAGTTCTTCACTAATCGCGAGGTTGCAGACGGACGTCGCAGCTTCACTACATCATTCGATAGCAGCTTCAACACTTACACATTCTCCAATCTGGCCAAACTGATTTCCTACATGCACCAGCAGAAAGAGAGTGGTAGGGCTGCAGAGGGTCTTTCATCTGAGCAGTGGAATGCCAAGTATCCCGACTGGAACCGAGCCGTCATCACCCCAGTCACCACATCATCCGTAACCAACTCCAGCGGCTATTCCACATTGGTAAGTATCTGTAATGATCTAAGCCTCTCCAGCATACGCCTTAAAGGCGGAGCCGAACCCCAGCCAATCCAAATCATCTACAGCAGGTACAAGTAAATACTTTATTTGAAAACCATAGGCGACCAACCAGCGCTCTCGATACTGCTGGTTGGTCGCCTGCTATTTGAATGTTTTCTATCTCTTTGTATTGCTATTTATTGTTTCCACGACGACTCGTATGGCTGGTATTGTTTGTACTGGAGCTATAAGCCAGCGAGTTCGAGTGCTGAGTGGTGTGCTGAGTAGAGTGTGAATTGGATGTTGAGTGTGAATTGGATGTTGAGTGTGAATTGGATGTTGAGTGAGAGGTGGAATGAGAGGTGGAAGGCATCGAGCCTGTGTTACCACGATGTGAGTTATGATGTCTTGAACTTGAGCCACCCCTATAGCTGGCATAAGTATGTGGATGTGAATTGTAGTAGTGGTTCCTGTTGGAGTAGCGACTATAGACGTTGAATGTCCAGTGGCCGTTATTCCAAGTCATAGGACGATAGAAGTAGTTGAGTCCCATGTACTTGTTGTACTGATAAGCCGTCAGGACATATTGTAGTTCTATGTTGCGACGGCTCCAAGCAGAACCATACACGTCGTTGCGACCGTTCACACACATCATATAGTCCAGATTGATTTCATAGACATCATCATACTGTGCCTTGGTCAGGTTCAACTCGTATGCCATCTTATCGCTTAGGAAAAGAGCCTCGTTACGAGCTGCACTATAACTCATTGCGTTGGCAGAGATGGTCATCGCCATCATCATTACCATAAACATAATCTTCTTCATAACCGTGTTCTTTAATTGATTTGACAATTAGTGTGTTTGTTCACACTGCAAAGTACGGCATTATTTATGAGCTATAGGAAGGGGTTGTTCCTAAACACAAGGGAACAAATTCCTATTTGTAATCGGGAAATCTCCCGACTTATCCCATACTAGAGTTCTACTTACCAATACAGAACTCAGAGAAGATTGTGTTGAGGGTTTCCTGCGGAGTGATGATACCGCCGGTGATGTCGGCAAGATGGGAGAGGGTGAGGCGCAGGTCTTCGGCAATAAGGTCGCCGCTAAGGCCTGATGTAAGTCCGTCTATTACACGCTGCAGAGCTTCGTAGGCACGTAGCAGAGCTTCGTAGTGGCGTGTTGAAGTAACGATGATGTCAGTATCGGAATGAGCTGGAACAACAGCTATGAGTTGCTGTTTCAATTCTTCAAGCCCAATGCCGAACTTTGCCTGAAAAGAAGCTGTCTTGTTCTCAATGCGTATTACCGTCTGGTCAGGCCGGAGATCATTGAGTACAGGATATGGCACCCCAGGCTCTGTGACAAGCAGAATAACCTGTGCTTTGCTGACAGCAGCAAGGCTGCGCTCTATCCCAAGGCTTTCAATCTGGTCGGTGGTGTGTCGGATTCCAGCAGTATCTATGAAACGGAAAGTGATGCCGCCCAGCTGTATGGTATCCTCAATGGTGTCCCGCGTGGTGCCTTGTATGTCGCTGACAATGGCTCGTTCTTCTCCCACAAGTGCGTTCAGCAGAGTACTCTTGCCAACGTTTGGGGCACCTACTATAGCAACAGGTATGCCCTTTTTGAGGGCCTGTCCTGTACGGAAGGATGCTGCAAGAGTAGATACACGCTGTCTGATGGTATCAGCCAGCTGTAACAACTCCGTACGGTCTGCAAACTCCAATTCCTCATGATCAGAGAAATCCAGTTCCAATTCCAACAGCGAAGTGAGGCGCAGCAGTTGTTCACGCAGATGTGACAGTTCATTGCTGAACTGTCCTCGAAGTTGGGACATAGCCACTCGATGTGTGGCACGGCTGTCTGCAGCTATAAGGTCGGCAACTGCCTCAGCCTGAGAGAGGTCTAGTTTGCCGTTCAGGAAGGCTCGCTGTGTGAACTCGCCTGGAGCTGCCTGTTGTGCGCCAGCCTCAATGAGGGCTTCCACTACATGTTGCAACACATAGCGCGAACCATGACACGAAAACTCCACACTATCTTCTCCTGTATAGCTGTGTGGAGCCCGAAAGACAGTGACCAAGGCCTCATCAATAAGTTCACCTTGGGCAACAATCTGCCCAAGGTGAACACTATTTGGTTGGCTTTCAGCCAAACTCTTATGGTTGACAGCGTTGAACACACTGTCGGCAATCTCAATCGCATTTGTGCCGCTTAGGCGTACTATTCCTATAGCACCACCAGCTGCGGTGGCAATAGCACAAATGGAATTCATTCGGGCGATGGATTAGAGGAACCACTTAACGTAGCAGAAGTCCTGACGATGAGGCAACTTGTCGTTCTTCGGGAAGATGCGATAAGCAATCTTGAACGAACCAGCATTGTTGATGGTGTGTGTTACGTGGAAGGTATAGAGGTTGCCTTCGCGCTTCACAACATCCAGAGGCTCAACATGATAGATATGTTCCTTGTTTTCCTTATCGGTTGTCAGTGTCACAAGTTCTACGCCGATAGCGTTGTCAAGGCCAGCCTCGTCGATGACGATGTTGATGTCGTATTTAGCACCAGCCTCAATCTGTCCAGCTATGAGAGCATCACATTTCTCAGCACTTACCACACGTACGCTGTCCCAACGCTCTGCAACATTCTCCTTCCAGAGGGCTATGTCCTTAGCCAGCTTGTTGTCGTTGGCCTGAAGCTTCTTGCTGCGGGCTGCCATTGGGTTGTAGAACTTGCTGTAGTAGTCATCAAGCTGACGCTTCATGGTGTAGTGAGGTGCTATGCGGGCAATGCTGTTCTTGATTACCTGAATCCATGATGGGCTGAAGCCCTTGGCGTTGCGTGCATAGTAGGTAGGCATAATCTCGTTCTCCAGAAGGCTGTAGATAGTAGCAGCATCCAGCTGATCCTGATAAGCCTGGTTCTCATAGGTGCGTTTCTCTGTCAAAGCCCAGCCAGCACCCTCGCGGTAGCCTTCAAGCCACCATCCGTCAAGTACGCTGAGGTTGACAACGCCGTTCATCAGAGCCTTCTCACCGCTGGTACCACTAGCTTCGAGAGGACGTGTCGGGGTGTTCATCCAGATGTCAACACCCGAAATCAGGCGACGAGCCAGCTGCATATCGTAGTTCTCAAGGAAGATAATCTTACCGAGGAACTCTGGACGCTGTGAGATCTCATATATCTTCTTGATGAGTCCCTGACCTGCGCCGTCGGCTGGGTGAGCCTTACCTGTGTAAAGGAACTGTACAGGGTAGTTGGGATTGTTGACAATCTTGCTCAGACGCTCCAGGTCGGTGAAGAGCAGGTGTGCACGCTTGTACGTAGCGAAGCGGCGTCCGAAACCGATGAGCAGAGCATTGGGGTTGATTTTCTCCATGAGGCTAACCACACGGCTGGGATCACCCTGGTTCTTGAGCCAGCTGTCGCGGAACTGCTGACGGATGTAGTCAACAAGCTTTGTCTTGAGAGCCATACGTGTCTTCCAGATTTCTGCATCGGGTACATCGTAGATGGCATGCCAGATATCCTCATTGCTCTGATCAGAGAGGTGAGTAGCGGGGAAGTGCTTGGCATATAGCTGACGCCACTCATTGGCGCACCATGTTGGGAAGTGAACACCGTTGGTGACATAGCCCACATGGCTCTCCTCTGGGAAGTAGCCTTTCCAGATGTTGGCAAACATCTTCTTCGAGACTTCACCGTGCAGCCAGCTCACACCATTGACCTCCTGACAGGTGTTGCATGCGAATGTACTCATGCAGAACTTCTCTCCGTGGTCATCAGGGTTCTGACGACCCATGCCGATGAACTCATCCCATGAGATGCCAAGCACCTGAGGATAGCCTCCCATATACTTTCCGAAGAGACCCTCGTCGAAGTAGTCGTGGCCTGCAGGCACAGGTGTGTGTACGGTATAGAGGGAGCTGGCGCGAACCAGTTCAAGTGCCTCGTTGAAGCTCAGGCCGCTCTGTACATAGTCAACCAAACGCTGTACGTTGCAGAGAGCTGCATGTCCCTCGTTGCAGTGGTAGATATCCTTCTTGATACCGAGCTTCTTCAGCAGCAGCACACCGCCGATACCGAGCAGTATCTCCTGCTTCAGACGGTTCTCCCAGTCGCCACCATAAAGTGCGTGAGTGATTGGGCGGTCGAAATCAGAGTTCATCTCGTTGTCGGTGTCGAGCAGGTAGAGCTTCACGCGACCAACGTTTACACGCCACACATAGGCATGAACCTGATAGTTCATGTAGGGTACGTCGATTACCAATGGCTTGCCGTCGGCATCCATCTGCTGCTCTATTGGCAGGCTGCCAAAGTTCTGAGCCTCATAGTTGGCAATCTGCTGGCCGTCCATAGACAGAGTCTGTGTGAAATAGCCATAGCGATACAGGAAGCCTACAGCACACATATCAACGTTGCTGTCAGAAGCCTCCTTGATATAGTCGCCTGCGAGAATACCCAGACCACCGCTGTATATCTTCAGCACCTGATTCAGGCCATACTCCATGCAGAGATATGCAACAGATGCACGGCTCTTATCGGGTGTAACATCCATATATGCACGGAACTCGGCATATACATCGTTCATTTTCTTAACAATGGCCTTGTCCTTAGCCAGTTCTGACAGTCTCTCGTAGCTGATGCGTTCCAGCAGCATAACGGGGTTCTGTCCGCACTTCTCATACAAATCTGGATCCAGATTCATGAACAAGCTGCGTGCGCTGTGATTCCAAGCCCACCACATGTTATGAGCCAATTCCTCAAGCTTGCTCAGCTCGGCAGGAATATTACTCTTCACTGTTACTGGTTTCCAACTTGCTTCGTTGGCATTACTTGCCTTGATTTTCATAAGCTATAATTAACAGGTTTGTGTGTTGTTGTATATTATATATAGGTATAGGCACACTTTAGGCAGCTATTGCTCCACCTTCCGTGCCTCAGCCTTTGACAATGCTATGTCGTATGCTTTGTAATAGTTTTCAATGAAATATTTCCACTGTGCCTTCTGGGCGAGATTATAGGCGGCCTTACGTGCATTCTCCACATCGGTTTCCGAAGCATTGGCATACTGCACTATGGCCTCACATATTGCCATACACACCTCATCATAGTTGTAGTCGGTACGTGGAATGACCTCTACGCCGTCCATCAGGTGAGACGTGTCACCCTTGACCTCGTTGGCCCACATACCGAAGCCGCTAAGGGATGTTGTCACGCAAGGAATCTTGAATGCAACGCTCTCCAGAGGAGTATAACCCCACGGTTCATAGTAGGACGGATAGACACAGAGGTCAAGACCTATGAGCAGGTCGTAGTAGGCCATATTGAAGATGCCATCCTGTCCATCGAGGTAGCAAGGCACAAACATCACCTTCACCTTCTGACTGTCGCGGTTGTTCATGTCGTAGTAGTGAAGGCTGCCTGTGACACGGTCACTGCCTGGCTCATGCAGATAGTGGGTGACTATCGGGTCTGGGAGCGGATAGGTGAATGACACCTCATCTGCACTCGTCTTGCTCTTGGCAGCATTGCGCACATTCTCCAGACGGTCCTGCAAATCCTGTCTTGGACCAGCCTGCCATCCTGGCACTTCTACCAGAGCCAGCACGGTGCGTCCCAGACGTTCCTCACGGGATATACGGTGAAGGGCGTCAATATATACGTCAATACCCTTGTTCTTCCACTCGTAGCGTCCGCTTGTGGCTATAATCAGTGTGTTGTTGTCAAGAGATGTACCCATGAGTGCATTGGCCACCTCCAGTATGCGCTGACGAGCTTTGCGTCTGCGGTTGGTGAAGCTCACGCCCTTCGGCACGAATCCCATCTCAAAACCGTTTGGCAACACCACATCGCAACGCTTGTCGAGCAGCTCCATGCACTCGCGGTCGGTGACATTGCTGACTGTTGTGAAGCAATCAACATTGTGCGCTGTCTGACGCTCTATAGAGTGTTTCGACTGCATATTGAGTTCGTCGGCCATCTGATTGCCATTGTAGGCAAAGAGGTAGTCATATAGTGGTTTGCCATTGCCTGCTATGGAGCGTCCTATACTGGTGGCATGGGTGGTAAAGATGGTACCTATGGCAGGCACGTGCTTCTTCACGTAGAGTGCACCTAGTCCTGTCATCCACTCATGCGCCTGATACACCACACGCTTGCTCTCGTCAAGGGAATGGTTGTAGAAGCTCTCCACTACTCTTCCGGCAGCGTATGAGAACATCGAAGCCTCGTCATAGTCTCCGTAGGCATGTAGGGAGTCAACCTGAAAATCAGTCCACAACGAACCGTAGATATCGTCCTTCTGTGCATAAAACGGAACAAAATCCACAAGGATAACGATAGGATGTCCGGGAATGTTCCAGCGTCCGACCCTTACTTGCAGGCCCTCCTTAGCTGCAGCCTTGTGCCACTTAGCCAGGAGTTTTCCGTCTTCCTCAAACAATGGATTGTTCTTGTCTTTCCAGACATCAGGGCCTATGAACACTACATTATCCGGCAAGGCATCCTGAAGGGTTTTAGCACGTGTGGAAAGCACAGTGTAAATACCTCCTACCTTGTTACAAACCTCCCAGCTGGATTCAAATATAAAGTCGGGAGTTAAGGTCTTATACTTCATTAAAAAAGAGTGTTTGCTAACGTCCTTCTCTGATTACGGCTGCAAAGGTACGACATTTCGCTCTATTGGCCAACGATTTATGTCAAAAACATCCATTGGGCAACGGATTGGGCAATGGACAATAGAGAATGAATAGTTGAGAATGCGCTTTTTATGGCATCCTTATGCATTGAACGGAAAAAACGCCGTACCTTTGCACAATATTTAAGCAATATATGAACAGCAAGAAGACAAAGAACAAGTGGACACTGCTCCCTGGACAACCACTGACAGAGATGGACAAACGCATACTGGCAGCACAGGACCGTGGCAAGCTAGTGCCTACACGCAGCCTGATAAAAACGCCTGAGCAGATCGAAGGCATACGGGCTGCGGGAGTCATCAACACAGCTATCCTCGACCTCGTGGGTGAGCGCATTCACGAAGGTATGTCAACATTGGAGATAGACAAACTCGTCTATGACTACACCATCAGCCACGGAGCCACCCCCGCCTGCCTCGGCTATGAGGGCTTCCCAAAAAGCTGTTGCACCAGCATCAACGAGGTTGTGTGCCACGGCATACCCAATGAGCTTGACATTCTTGAGGAAGGCGACATCATAAACGTGGATTGCACCACTATCCTTAACGGCTACTACGCCGACGCCTCCCGTATGTACGTCATCGGCAAGACCACACCCCGAAAGCAGAAGCTGGTGGATGTGGCATGGGAGTGCCTGAAGATAGGTGAGGAGATATGTTCCAAGCCATACGTCTATGTGGGCGACATAGGCAACGCCATTGCCAAGCATGCACACGCCAACGGCTTCCGTGTGGTGCGCGACCTGTGTGGCCACGGTGTGGGTCTGGAATTCCACGAGGAACCCGACGTGGAACATTACGGCCATAAGGGTACAGGCATGCTGCTCGTGCCAGGCATGGTGTTCACCATCGAACCTATGATTAATATGGGTACGTGGCAGGTGTTCTGTGACGAGGAAGACGGTTGGACGGTTGTCTCAGAAGATGAGATGCCGTCGGCACAGTGGGAACACACCTTCGTGATGACAGACAACGGTGTGGAAGTGCTGACACACTAAAGTTCACTCTTTCATTCGTCATTCGTCATTTGTCATTCATCATTCGATATTCATCATTCATGTACCATACGAACCATATAATAATCCTCGGCATAGAGTCATCTTGCGACGACACCAGTGCTGCAGTTCTGCGCGATGGTGTCCTGCTATCCAACGTCACTGCCTCTCAAGCTGTGCATGAAGCCTACGGTGGCGTAGTTCCAGAACTAGCTTCCAGGGCTCACCAGCAGAACATAGTACCCGTCGTTGACCAGGCCCTGAAGCGGGCTGGCGTTTCAGCCAGCGAGCTTTCCGCCATCGCTTTCACCAGAGGTCCTGGCCTCATGGGGTCACTCCTTGTGGGAGTAAGCTTCGCCAAAGGTCTGGCTGCCAGCCTTGGCATACCCATGATAGACGTGAACCACCTCCAGGGACATGTACTGGCCCATTTCGTCCAACAGCCCGACACACCTACAGAACAGCCGCCCTTCCCATTCCTCTGTCTGCTGGTCAGCGGCGGCAACTCACAGATAGTGCTGGTGCGTTCCTATAAGGACATGGAAATCATAGGACAGACCATCGACGATGCTGCAGGTGAAGCCATAGACAAATGTTCAAAGGTGATGGGGCTGGGCTATCCTGGAGGCCCTATCATAGACCGTCTGGCACGACAGGGCAACCCCGATGCCTTCCAGTTCTCCAAGCCGCACATACCTGGCTACGACTATAGCTTCAGCGGCCTGAAGACATCGTTCCTCTACAAGCTCAAGGAGTGGATACACGATGACCCCGACTTCATAGAGCATCACAAAGCCGACCTCGCTGCCTCGCTGGAGCGTACTGTCGTGGAGATACTGATGAACAAGCTGCGCCTCGCTGCCAAGGACTTGAAGATCAAGCATGTGGCAGTGGCTGGTGGCGTGAGTGCCAACACAGGGCTGCGCAATGCCTTCCTCGACCACTCCCGCCGCTATGGTTGGCACGTCTATATCCCGCCCTTCTCATTCACCACCGACAACGCCGCCATGATCGCCATCACAGGCCACTTCAAGTACCTCGACCACGACTTCTGCCCAATGGACGCTCCCGCATACAGCCGCGTGAGCATCTGACCTAGGCTACATACAGGAACTCAGGCACAGGAATAATCTTTCATCACCCACTTGTGCGGACGCAAAAAGTGTATTATCTTTGCACCAACAATAATCACACACAGTGTACCACAATGAATAATATCATGAATAGTTTTTGCATATTCCTGCACACCAATTCTATGGGTGTAAAGCCTGACATACGCACATTTGACGTTGGCATTCCTACCAAATCATAGCCACAAGACTATACATATCACGTCATATCAGCCCCATGTTGCACCACAGCATGGGGCTTTCTGTATGCACAAAGCAAAACAGTCTGCCGTGAAAGGCACACAAACCTGCCGTGAAAGCAACTGTTATCTGCTGAGGTTTCAAATCATATCTGCTGAGGTCTTGTTCCGTTTCTGCTGAGGTCTTATGTCTTACGTGCCGAGATAAAACCAGTACCCTACCTTCAACTGAAGAAATTTCCTTCCACAGTGGGTTGTTTTGTCAAAAGTTTTCCAACAAAAAGTATAATTATACCTGTTATAGTATGAAAAACTGCAACCAACCTCGCGGTTGATTGCAGCTAAGCTTTTGCTTTAGAGTGTAAAACGGGATGAAAAATGGCAAATTCCCGTTAACTGCAAAAACCAGAAGTCGTAATGTGTCTTCACGACGCATCACTCTTCATTAACCTTAAATCTAATACCATGAAAAACACGATGCAAAGGTATGGATATTTCTGTTCACATACAACTTTTGAACCGTAAAATACAAACAACAGAGTAAAATAGCACAAAAAAAGAGCCGCATCGGTGATGTGATGAGAACTCCGAGTAATAAGGATTTGAGCGCCCGTAACCTTTGTAATCTGCCGGCTTCCTCTCGGAAGTTACCTCTCCACGGGGGAGAAGCGCAGCCCGCCATTGGAATACGAAGCTTTCTCGGCTTTCTGAATGTTATTGATGAGTCTCCCTATCAAACCGATGCGGCTATGTATCTTTTGTGAGAGCAAAGGTATGATAAGTAGTGGATACATCCAAATCAGCAGGCAGAAAATAACAAACTTTTGTACTTATCGCAAAATTATTAAGCAAAACACATATCTGTTACAGAGAAAGTGTTTAACTTTACACGCTAGAAAACGAAATAGCTATGCATCTTAAATTCTCCATCTCATATCGCACGGCTTGGGGCGAGAGCGTCAAAGTGCAGTTGACCTACCACGACCAGCAGGGCCGCAGCCACGATACCGTGGTACCACTTGAATGCCGCAATGGCGAAAACTGGACAGGCGAGGCCATCACACAGCAAGCCGGCATACAGTCATTCTCCTACAAATATGCCATCTACCGCGACGGACAGGTGGTGAGAACCGAGTGGGCAGCAGTGCCAAGGTTTTTCAAAGCCGAGTTGCAGCGCACCTATCTCCTACCCGACTTCTGGGCGGAGATACCAGCCGACGCGCCTCTCTTCACGGCTGCCGTTATGAACACCTCTTACACAAATACTACCGACACCCAACAGTCTTACCAGCCTTTCTTTCCGCAGTCCCTGCAAATGCGTGTGCTGGCTCCACAGCTGCAACCCGACGAGGCAGTAGCAATTGTGGGCAGTCAGCCACCGCTGGGAGCGTGGCACCCTGAACATGCACTGCGGATGGTACATATCAGCGGACACGAATGGCGACTGGCTCTGAACGCCACAGCCCTCCAAAGCTTACTATTATATAAATATGTTGTGGTGAAAGCTGCCACAGGGGAGCTGGTGAGATGGGAGGATGGCGACAACCGAGTGGTGGAAGCTCCAGCACAACTGCCAGCACAACCATTCACGCTGATTAAGAACGATGGCTTGCTACGCCTGCCCTCCTCGCGATGGAAGGCTGCAGGAGTGGTGATACCAGTGTTCTCGCTCCGCACGGAAGGCAGTCAGGGCATAGGCGACTTCGGTGACCTGAAGAAGATGACCAGATGGGCTGCCAGGACAGGAATGAAGATGGTGCAGTTGCTGCCAGTGAACGACACCACACAGACACACACATGGCTGGATTGCTATCCATACAATGCGGTGAGCGTCTATGCGCTGCATCCACAGTATATGGACCTGCGACAGCTGCCTGCCTTAAAGGACAAGGCCCTAGCCAGTGAGCTGCAAGAGGAGATGAAGCATCTCAACAGCCTCGACGTAGTTGACTACGAGAGAGTCAACAACGCCAAGATGCGCTATCTGAAGGCACTCTACGAACAGGAATATGAACGTGTACGCACACAACCTGCCTTCCAAGCCTTCATAAATGAAAACGAACACTGGCTACGGCCATACGCCGAGTTCAGAGGAGAGGGCGACATACACTACTACATACAGTACCTGCTCCACACCCAGCTACTGCAAGCTGCACAGTATGCCCACAAACACGGAGTGGCACTGAAAGGCGACATACCCATTGGTATCAGCCCCTGCAGCGTGGAAGCCAAGAACGAGCCGGAGCTGTTCAACATGAAAGCCTCAGCCGGAGCGCCACCCGACGACTTCGCAGTTGACGGACAGAACTGGGGTTTCCCGACCTACAACTGGGATGCTATGGCTAAGGACGGCTACAGCTGGTGGAAGCGTCGCTTCCAGCACATGAACCTCTACTTCGATGCCTACCGCATAGACCACGTGCTAGGCTTCTTCCGCATCTGGGAGATACCCACCAACGCCGTGTCGGGTCTGCTGGGACAGTTCTATCCAGCCAAACCGCTGAGTATAGACGAGATTGAAGACCTGGGGCTGCCTTGGCGCGACAACCTCTACACAAGGCCCTACATTACAGATGCTGTGCTGGAACGCCTGTTCAACAAGGCCGATGTGGCTGAGGTACGCAACAAGTACCTCATTGCACGGGGTGATGGACGCTACGACCTGCGACCCGCCTACGAGACGCAGCGACAGATAGCCGACATGCCATCCGACACCAACTCTAAGGTACGCCAGGGCTTGATGCGACTGTGTACCAACGTGCTGTTCCTTGAAGACCACCGACGCAGGGGTATGTACCACCCGCGCATCAACGCCATGAACGACGATGTCATCAACTGCCTGCGGGAACGCGACCGTGAGACCTTTGCCAAGATACACCAATACTTCTACTACGAGCGGCACAATGAGTTCTGGCGCGAAGAAGCCATGAAGAAGCTGCCGGCACTAGTGCAAAGCACCAATATGCTGGCTTGTGCAGAAGACCTCGGCATGGTGCCACAATGTGTGCCGGAGGTGCTACAGAGCCTGGGAGTGCTCTCGCTGGAGATACAGGCCATGCCGAAAGCCTACGGTGTGAGGTTCGGCGACCTAACAGCCAACCCATACCTGAGTGTAGCCACATGCTTCACCCACGACATGCCAACACTGAGGCAGTGGTGGGCAGAGGACCCAGAACGCCGCCAGGCCTACTACAACCAGGTGCTGCAGAAGGACGGCACCGCCCCCGCCGACCTCAGCGGCTGGCTGGCAGAGGAAATCATCAGCCGTCACCTCTTCTCTCCCTCAATGCTATGCCTACTCTCGTGGCAGGACTGGATGGCTATGGACGAGCGGCTACGCCGGCCCGATGTAGCCGCTGAACGCATCAACATACCATCCAATCCTCACAACTACTGGCGCTACCGTATGCACATCAACCTGGACCGTCTGTTGCGACAGGACGAACTAAACAACAGAATACTCTCGCTCATCAGACGCAGCGAAAGATAAAGAGCAATCCTTCCCAGCAATGCGTATTGTCTATTGCACCCCATCACTGTATCTGGCAGGCGGAGTGGAACGTGTACTCACCACCAAGGTCAACTATCTGGCCGACGTGGGAGGACACGATGTGACGGTAATCCTGACTGACGGCAAGGGAAAGGAGCCATTCTACAAGCTATCCCCAAAGGTGAAGGTGGTGCAGCTCGACATAGGGTTTGAGCGTATGTGGAACCGCCCACTCTGGCAGAGAGCATGGATATATATAAGAGGTATGAGACGCTACAAGCAAGCTCTGCGCAAGACACTGATGGAACTGCGAGCCGACATTGTAGTGTCAACCATGCGGCGCGAGATAAACTTCATCTGCGACATCCCCGACGGTAGCCACAAGATAGGAGAACTGCATGTGACCCGCAAGCACTACCGCAACTTCGAAGCCAACGAGAACAACAGCTTCAAACAGTGGCTGTCCAACCGCTGGAGTTGTCAGCTGGTGGAGAAAGTCCAGGGACTGGATGCGCTGGTAGTGCTTACGCCCCACGAGGTGACACAATGGCCAGAGTTGGAAAATGTACGCTGCATACCAAATCCCCTACCCTTCCATATAGCATCCGACGAAGAGATGGCAGCACGGCAACGACACAACGATGCTTCAGGGGCAGTGATATGCGTTGGCCGCTACAGCTATCAGAAAGGGATAGACCTACTGCTCAATACTTGGGCTGAGGTCAGCAAACAGCACCCCAGCTGGCGTCTGGACATCTACGGCAGCGGCGACCGCAAGCCCTATCAGCAGCAAGCTGTTGACCTCGGACTGCTGCCTGATGCCACCACCTTCGAGAGTCGCACCCTGCGCCTTCTGCCAGCATCCGACGACATTCGCAGCGAATATCTGTCGCACGACATCTACGCCCTCAGCTCACGTTTTGAGGGTTTCGGAATGGTCATCATAGAGGCTGAAGCCTGCGGGTTGCCTGTTGTGGCTTTCGACTGCCCTACAGGACCGAAAGAGCTTGTGGACGACACGCGGACAGGACTATTGGTTCCTGACGGCGATGTAGCTGCAATGGCTTCTGCACTCAACAAGCTTATAAAAGAAAAAGCCCTGCGTGAGCAGATGAGTATCGCTGCACGCAAGGCTGTTATGAGATTTGATGTCCAGAACGTGATGCTTCAATGGCAACAACTGTTTGCTGAAATCACATCATTTTGAAATTATCTGCGACCTCTGTGGCTGCCTCCGTTGCCTCCACCCGAGTGTCCGCCTGAGTGTCCACCGCCTGAGTGTCCACCTGAGTGTACGCTCCCACCACGTGAGCCACCACCGCTGTAGCCTGCTCCGCTACGGGTTGTTCCGCGTCCGCCACCATAAGAGCCGCCACCTGCTGTAGAACGAGTAGAGCTTGGATGGGAGTAGGAAGAGCTAGAGCTGCCACCGCTGGAACGTCCGCTGCCAGAACGCCCGCTGCTTACACCAGGGGTAACGCTTCCAGGCTGTCCACCACCGCTGTGTCCACCATTGTTATAGCTGCCGCCACCAGGATTACCGCCACGATGTCCACCATTGCTGTAGCCGCCACCGTGATTACCGCCAGGATTGCCGCCACGATGTCCACCATTATAATGGTTTCCGCCACGATAACTGCCGCCAGGATATCCTCCGCGAGGGCCGTGAGGGCCATAGCCTCCTCTGTGACTGCCACGGAAACCACCGTTCCAAACTGGGCGACGTGGACCATAATAGCCTCCAGGGTGATAATAGCGTCCATGACCACCGCGATAGCTGATGTACACTGCTGGTCGTGAATAGTAGAAGTAGCCATAGTTGTAATGGCGATAGATGGGATAAGTCCAGGCTCCGCCGTACCACGCCAAAGGATGGAAGAAATAGTCAGTTGCAACAAACAGCGAGTACTGCCAGTCGTAAAGTATGCTGCGCAAGTCTGCATTACGATACTGTAAGTATGGTCCATAGACATCGTCGGCTGTTGTAACACCAAGCAGATAGTCGAGGTTTATCTCATAGCAGTACTCATACTGCTCCTGATTGAGGTTTAGTTCGTAGGCCATCTTATCCGTGAGGAAGAGAGCTTGTTGACGTGCCTCCTCGTAGCTCATAGCATTGAGGGTAAACATGGAGCTGAAGCTCAACATGAGGGTAAAGAGTAGCTTTTTCATAGTTGTATAACTTAACAGGTTTATTATTTCGGTTTATATACTCTGCAATGACCTTCTTTCGGTCTTGTTTTGTTTTGATGTTGCAAAGGTAGGGCAATCATCAGGGCCAGTCAAGGGGAAAAACCTAAAGCAAAGGGGGAGTTTCCCTATAGATTTCCAACCTCCATTTTTCTGTCGCAGAACAATGCCTTCATAGCACCTCATCAGCAGCCCAAACAACTATTTTGCACCCATTTAACCTTTTTTCTCGCGCACGACCATATTATATATTATAATAATCTTTAATTTTGTCCTCAAGTAAGCCCACAACTGCTATTTCTACATGTTGACAAGATAATTGGGATAAAGCTAATTGACAATGAGAAGTAAGTAATATGGCACTACCGAAGTTTATTATAACGATGGACGGCTATTTGCGGCTGGGCATGGTCAATCAGCATAAGGATTTGCTGAGGGGCGATGACCAGTGCATAGGCGGTGGGTACTACCAGTTTGACTGGACGAGCAACCGTCTGCTGCTTGACCGTGCATCGTATGACTTTGGACGGCCACGATGGCACCTGCTGGAAACGTTGAAGGTGCCTGCCGCTTATCGCGGCTTCCGAATCGTCTATCTATATGATGACGACCATGAGGATTTCATAGCGAGTGATGAGTTACAGATTGAATACTACGAGTGAAAAAAACATTGGCATTATGGCATATACATACAAATATCCAAGACCGGCTGTGACGGCTGACTGTGTGGTGATGACGAAAGAGGCTGTACCGCAGGTACTGTTGATAGAAAGAGGCTACGAGCCTTTCAAGGGCTGTTGGGCCTTTCCTGGTGGTTTCATGAATATGGACGAGACAACCGAACAGTGCGCAATCCGTGAGCTGGAAGAAGAGACGGGGCTGAAGGTCAAAGAACTTTATCAGATTGGTGCATACTCCAAAGTTGATCGAGACCCACGAGGTCGTACTATCACTGTGGCATATCTGGCAATCGTTGACGCTCCTGTCGCTGTGGTTGGTCAGGATGATGCAGCAAAAGCCCAATGGTTTCCCATCGATATGCTGCCCCCATTGGCTTTTGACCACGAGGACATCATGCGAGATGCGATGGATTTATTTCAAACAAAAGTATCCCAATAGAGTTTACGACTATGGATTTCTACAAGAAATATGGCTCTTCAGAAAGCCGCAGAGAAGAGCTGCTTAGAAAAATTGAGGCGGCACTCAACAACCTCACACTCGAAGAGTTGGAGGCGCTGCACTACGATATGATGACCAAGAATTATATTAATGATTAATGACCCTGACCTACGTATTCCATAGTTGTTTCGTACTGGAAACGGAGAAGACCATCCTGATATTCGACTATTGGCTGGACTTGAATAGTGTCGTGCCGCAATGCTTAAGGAAGGAGAAGCACATCTATGTTTTTTCCAGCCACTTCCATGAAGATCACTTCAACAAGGCCATCTTCAAATGGAGGGAGCAACGGAATGATATCACCTATATACTCTCCAAAGACATATACAAGCAGCGGAGAGCCAACAAGGAAGATGCAGACGTATGGATGGCCAAAGGTGGCACATGGTCGGATGGGACTATTTCCGTATGGGCAGGAGGCAGCACAGACAGTGGTGTCTCATGGATAGTAGAGACGGAGGGCAAAGGTATCTTCCACGCAGGGGACCTGAATAACTGGTATGCGAGATTTCTTTCTGATGCAGAGTCTGGTAAGATTATCCATAGCAAGGAAATGGATGAAGATATAGACCCGATTGCCCATGAGAAACAATATCTGGGCGAATTGAAGGACATACGCAAGATAACGGATAGTTTCGATGTGGTGATGTTCCCCATAGACGGGCGCATCGGAAATGGCTATACACTCGGAGGCCGTCAATTCATAGACCGCTTCAAGGTTGGCTTATTTGCACCCATGCACTTTGTGGCAAGTGGTTTTGAATCTGCCTGGCGCTTCAAAGAGTATGCAAACCGCAAGAACATTCCTTTCTGGGAAATAAGCAGAAATGGAGATTATATAGAGTTATGACCGAAAGATACGCTTTGTTTTTCGACATCGACGGTACATTGGTGAGTTTCAAGACCCACGAGATACCATCTTCAACCGTCCTCGCCCTGACGCAAGCCAAAGAAAATGGGTCTCGCGTTTATATCGCTACTGGGCGACCTCCTATGATTATCACAAATCTGGGAGTAATCGAGCACCTTATAGATGGGTATATAACCACTAATGGTGCCCTGTGCTACATTGGCAATAAGTTGGTATGCTGCCAGCCAATCCCGAAACAGGATGTCGTGACTTGTGTGGAGGACGCGAAGAAGAAGGGGTATAGCCTGATTGTCGTAGGTAGAAAGGATGTTGCCGTGCTTGACCCAACAGGTGACGTGGATCGTATTTTCCGACAGATGCTGGCTGTCAAGAATCTCAGCAAAGCATCTCCATTGGAAGACGTGCTTCAACAAGATATTCTCCAACTGACACCTTTCTTTCCAGCCAGCTATGAGCCTGAACTAATGGCACGTATGCCACTGTGTGTATCGGGACGCTGGCATCCTGAGTTCACAGATATTACGGCTAATGGTGCCGACAAAGGGAAGGGAATTATTGCAATGGCCTGTCACGAGGGCTTCGACCCCAGCAGGACAATAGCCTTCGGTGATGGCGGCAATGACACATCCATGATTCTTCAAGCTGGCATCGGTATTGCAATGGGTAACGCCATTAACGAGCTGAAGCAGCAAGCCGACTATGTCACGACCTCGGTGGATGAAGACGGCATCCTCTACGCTCTCCGTCATTTCAGAGTGATTCAATAATTAAATTAAGTAAGTGATTATGTTGCTTCACATAGGCAATATGCAAGACTTGTCGCTCCAACATATCCTTCTGCTGCACTTCGTTTCCATCAACGTGGTCACGTTCCTAACATACGGCATAGACAAATGGAAGGCAAAACGCTCCAAATGGCGAATCCGAGAAACTGCACTTTTAGGGCTGGCCGCACTTGGTGGAAGCATCGGAGCCATTATAGGCATGAAAGTCTGGCATCACAAGACGAAGCACAAGAAATTCAGATATGGCATACCGCTCATTCTGATAATGCAGATTGGCCTGATTTGCTTCTGCGCAAGTAGGACCAACCTATTATGCACTCACAACAATGTAACCGTTGAGCAGAATAACATATCAGCTATAGCCGATAAGGTATGGGCTTTCAGTCAAAGCCATCCAAAAGGATTTACGTTGAACATCAGGACGATGACCGAGCCAAAGGAAGGAATAGCTGTTAGTTATGCCGAGACCCAGAACTGCCATTCTCGCGACCAACTCGAAACTGTAATTCGCCATGCATTGCAACACGACGGCTATGTAGGCGGGTGGTACAACAGCGAGGACAGTCTATTCTACTTTGACAGCTCCCATCTGTTCCCAGAAAGCAGACTCCATGACGCCATCCAGTTTGGAATAGAGAATCATCAACACTCAGTATTCATTCTTTCTTCATTAACTGAAATACCTATTAAATCAGAAGCACAATGACGCTGACAAATATCTTCCATAGCTGTGCGCTCTTAAGAACTCTGTTCTGACCGTAAAAGGACCAGACTCAGCTTCAACCACTGGATAAAAAAGAAAAAGAATAGTCCGCTGGAAATCAGCGGACTATCTTCTTGTTTTGTGGAGCATGCGACTAGCTCGGAATGAGAGACCATGAGATTTGGATGTTTGTAATGATTTGGTAATCATACCAATGCGAAGCTTATGCTCTATTGTTTACTATCAATTTCTATCGTTTAACCTCAGTTTCTTGGAACCTTTTGGCTATCTCAAATAAAGGATGTACCTTTGTACCGAATTAGTCGGAACCTAAATGGAACCTGCTTATTTCAAGTGTAAATTTAGAGACAATAATTGATATAGCCAAATGATTCACATAAATTTTTCAATTAGACCCTATATTAAGGGTTCTACAGGACAGGTTGCCATCAAAGTCAGGTGGAATCAGAGCAGATTTGAAGCATCCTTCTTCACCAATGTCTGGGCTGAGGCCGACAAGTGGGATCAGGATCGCTTGAAAGCAAAAAGAGGAACAACGTATTATCATCGTGGGCAAAAAAAGTACAAACGCTACTTGGATTGTGCTTGATATATTCGTTTCAAAGATTGGAAAAGACGAACCAGAAAAGCCATTCGAATAAAAACAGCATCCCATCTTTGAATTTTTCTCCGAATGTTGCTATATTATCTTCACGAACAAGTAAAAACGAAGAAAAATGAAAAGATTATTTATTGATATGGACAATGTGCTGGTGGATTTCCAGTCGGGACTCGACCAGGTGAGTGAGGAAACGAAAGCTGCATACGCCGGTCGGTTGGATGAGATTCCTGGTTTGTTCGCCAAGATGAAGCCGATGCCTGGGGCCATCGAGGCTGTGCACGAGCTGCAGAAGCACTACGACCTATTCATCCTCTCTACCGCTCCTTGGAAGAACCCGTCCGCATGGTCGGACAAGGTAGAATGGGTGACGAAGTACCTTGACGATGTGTTCCACAAGCGGCTGGTTATCACACATCGCAAAGACCTGTGCCAGGGCGACTACCTGATAGACGACCGTGGGAAGAACGGCACCAGTGATTTCAGTGGTAAGTGGATTCAGTTTGGTTCTAAGGAGTTCCCTGACTGGGAGAGTGTACTAAAGTATCTGGCGAGTGTTCGATTAGATGAATATCTTATGGAAATTGGTCGTGAGGATATGTTGACTCTGGAAGAAGAGCTGGCATTGGCCCAAGCCATACAGCAGAAAGGACCTGACTGCGAAGAAGCTGAACGGCTAGTAAAGGCCAACTTGCGATTTGTTGTCAGCGTGGCCAATCAGTACCAAAATCAAGGGCTCACGTTCGAAGAATTAATCTCCATTGGAAACGAAGGGTTATTAGAGGCTGCTGTGAAATATGAGCCCAGTGCCGACGGGAATTTTATCCGTTTTGTCGTTCCGTTGATTCGTCAACACATCCTACAAGCCATCAAGCCGAAAGAGTGAAAAAGTCTGAGAGTTTTTTGAAATTTCTTCGCAAAGTGACTATATTATTCCATGAAAGGAAATCATCAAACTTAGAAACTCAAAAACTCAAATGGACACAAGACTTGAAAAGCTGAGCCTGATGCTCGAACATCATTATCGTTCGTGGGTGGAACTCTTCAAAAACGAGGAAACGGGTCAGGAAGAACCCATCGAACGCCATGAACTGATTAAAATGGAGATCACCGACGAGGAACGCCAACTCATCGAAGAGATTGCCGACGACGTGGTGAACCTCAGCGATGAAGACCTCGTACGTTTCCAGATAGAAACTGCGTTTTACGACACGAAGATAGACGACAAAATCTATTTCGAACGCGTGCGACGCGGCGATGAGGAATATGCCGAATCCATCCATGATGTGCCTACATTGCTGGCTCTCTGCGAGAAAGGCAACCGCTGTGCCGCATACGCCCTCTACCAGAAATACCGCTGGGGCGACGAGGCACAGGGCATCTTCATCAACCACACAGAAGCGAAGCAATACTACGATCTCTCCAGAGACATCCTCTATAAGGACGAGTGGGAAGACACCGAAGACCCAGGAGAGGAGAATCCCAGTACCTACGAGTATGTGCTCATGGGTACAGCCGGTTCCCTCGATGGTGTGCAGACCCTCATCCAGCAACTCTGTGAGCGCTTCGGTATTCCTGAAAATGAGGAGGACGGGCTGGGTATGTTCGTGCCGCAGCAAATGGTGATGAAGGTGCTCGTGGGCAACAGCTCGGAGTTCTACCGTGGCTACATTCAGCACATGGAACGCACGGCCCCCAAACGACTGGTCATCACCACCGAGTCCGACAATGGCGAGCCCCTGCTCTACGCCCTGCGCCAATGCTTCGAGAACCTGAAGATCGAATTCAACGTATTGAATTAACCCCCTTTTTAATAAGTAGGTAATCAAAATTAAGCTACATGATGCAAGTACTGAATAGACAATCCCTTTCCGATATCTGCCAACGCTCTGTTGGTAGCATAGAAGAGGCTGTCCGTACTAGCGTAGTCTTGTGGTCTGATCCATTTGCCCTT
>JAFZQR010000052.1 GCA_017620295.1 Bacteroidaceae bacterium | reverse complement strand
GAAGGATGCCGTGGCGAACAGGTCGGGCTGGGATTTCTGTTTACTCTTCTTGAATGACATGTGATACCTCGTATTGATAGTACAAAGGTACACTATTATCTCCAGATTGCAAAATGTCAAAGAGCGATATTGTGTTAAACTGACGTAATATATTAATCGGTCGGACTATCCGACTTTTTAAAGTGGATTCAATCATGGAATGTATATCTTCATTCCATTGACTATATTGAGACCTCTACTCATGGTATTTGTTTGCTGACCACAAATGTTGTAGATCAGTGGGTGCTGGAGGGGTGCTTGCACGTTGCTGATTGCTGTTCCGTCACCAGTGTTGAGGTGGATTGTGACCTGAGTGGTTTTACGGCTGAAGTCGGTGTAGCTCACAACGACATCTCCGTCACCTTCGGCATTTACTCGAATAACGTTCTTGCTGACGGTGATGAAATCGGGGGCCGTGATGTGAATAGAATCTGTTACGGTTTCCTCATGCCCATCCAGGAATGTGGCAACGACATTGATACTCTTTGAACGTCCTTTCTTAAGAGTCAGGACCGTATCTATGTTTAGGGTGAGTTTATCAACGGTAAAGAGGCGTTTGAGATTGGGTTGTAATGTGAACTCTGCATCAGCTATCAGTGGACGTCCCATCAGTCTCAGAGCCTCGTAAGCATAGCGGTAGCCCATCATACGATAGCCCATAGCCGAGAAGTGCCACGGATCGGTGCCATTGCCTGGGCAGCCCTCTGACGAAATTACGTGCGAGGTGGGAACGGTCGTGGGCATCTTGGCAACGACAGTATTGTGTAACCAGCATGCACCGCCTTGATCTTCGCGCAATGTCTCACCGACGAAGAGTGGTACGTCGGCTGCATCAAGCCCCAGGTCGTTAAGCATATCGTTGTAGATCTTCTTGACCATCGACGGCCACTTTGAGTTGCCGTTGTTAGAGCAACCTTGATGAAGGAGGATTCCCTTGATAACTCCCATTTCCTGTGCTTTTCGAGCCATGTCGATGAGGCGTTGGTATGGGTTGCCACCGTAGTGCGTTTTAGCCAGGTATGCCCACCAGTCATCGGGGTGGTCTGTCAGCATCTGTTCGTATAAGTCCTTATCAAACATCTCGATGGGACTGCCTCCCATAGCAACAGCTATCACACCAACTTTCACATTCTTGGGTAGTGCTGCCACGAGAGTGCGACCGAAGTAATCACTTGGCCCCAGTCCCCCTGCAGGATTGACTATTGGGCTTTTGGCTACGTACCATTGACCAAGTTTTCGGGCAGGACTGCTGAAATCGCAGGTTGCAAGCATCTTGAAGCGTGAAGTGACAAAATTGTCAATTTCTTCGGCTTTGGCGTTGCCTTCCATGTTTGACTGCCCAAAGCACAGATATATATAGAAATTTGGGTCTGGCTCAGCCTTGATAGCTATGAAAGGTAGAATAGCAAAGATGATGGTGGAAAATATTTTATTCATGATTGTATAGGTTGTGTGTTAGAATTCGAGTAGGATTCGTGCATTCAGTTGGCGTCCTGTAAGGTAGTTGGGTACGGCATACTGCTGCCGACTGATGTCTGTTATCCACAGGTATGATGCCACATTGCTGATGCCTAGAACATTGAAGCAGTCAACACCTAACCATACGTTCCGCAGGTTGCGTCCCAATCCTGTCCGCAAATGGTGATTTTCATTGTCAAGAAGGCGATAGCTCATACCGATGTCGGCACGGCGATAGGGTGATGCCCTGAACACATTGTTCTCAAGACCGGTGTGTGGCGGTCCAAAAGGCAGTCCTCCGGCAAAAGCCATCTTGAGGGTCATCTTCCAGCGGTCTGTCCCTGGAAAAAAGTCGCTGAAAAACATATTGAGATTCCATCGCTGGTCGGTGGGTTGTGGTATGCTCTTGCCGTGCAACTTCATTTGCGCCTTCATCAGTGAGAGTGAAATCCATGAATCGGTACCTGGCACGAACTCACCGTACACCTTCATGTCGATACCTGCAACATAGCCTGTTGCCTCGTTGCGACCATAGTAAACAATCTTAACGTTATCCACGTTGTAGGGGTTGAGCCGCGACTGAGCCTTGTAGTAGAGTTCGGTGGTGAACTGGAATGGTCGGCCTGCAAGACGGAATCGGTATTCGCCGGCAGCTAGTACTTGAAAACTTTGCTGTGACTGTATGTCTCGATTCAGCTTTACGGTAGTAGCTCCATCTGTAGTAATAGTGTCGCGCAGCTCTTTGTAGAAAGGAGCCTGATAGTACATGCCCATAGCCAGACGAAATGTAAGGCGGTCATTGGCAGCAGGAACAAAACCCAATGACACACGTGGAGAGAACAGAGTCTCGGAGTTCCATGACCAGTGAGACAGTCGTATGCCGTAGTTGAGGGCGAAAATGCCAGCTCCAGCTTCATGCCGCCACGTGTCTTGGGCAAAGAGCTCGAGTCGTCGGCTCTTTATATCCTGTACAGACTTCAGGTTATATATCAATTCCAAACGGTCGCCATAATGAGGCATTGAATAGCCCGCTGAGTCGCGAAACTCCCATTCACGTGTATTCTCCGTTATCTGTTCCCACTTCATTAACAGCCCTGCCTGAAGCTTATGGTTCGCATGGTTGTGTTCAAACAGGGCGCGTAGTGTCTGCGTCTTGGAGTTGAGAAGGTTGCGTGCATGTTCCATGTATGTTCCTACCCCCAGCTCCTCATCGCTCCCCGATTCATTAAGCCAATACTGACCTTGTATGTCGTAGGTCTCACGCTCGTTTGTTACGAAAGCACTTGCTCCCAGTGTGAGGCTTGAACGCTGCCCCAGCTTACGTGTGAGCGACAGGCTGCCGAACATAGTGCTGAACAGGTCATCCTCCTCACCATCGAAGTAAACACGGAAGCGTTTCACATCCTCCATTGTTCCGAAGTTGGTTTCGCGGTCGGTGGGCTTGAAGCGATAGTTGTTGCGACTTATATATCCAATTGCATCAAATGTCCACACCGATGAAGGCTGCCACGACAAGTACGCCTGATAGTCGAGGAATGTAGGGTCATACTCGCCCTTGGTTTCCAACGACCCCATGAGGTAGCGGTTTGACTTGTAGCGAAGACCTTGCGAGAACGACATTGTGCCATAACGGAAACCATCGTAGAGTGATGCTCCAAGCAATGATGCAGCAAAACTGCCTTCATGTCGTGTTGGACGTTTGTAGGTGATGTCTAGAACAGATGACATACGGTCACCATACTTGGCTTCAAATCCTCCAGCAGAGAACTGTATTCGTTCAACCATCGAAGAGTTGATTACAGAGAGTCCTTCCTGCTGTCCGCTTGACACAAGCAAGGGACGATAGACTTCCATGCCGTTGACATAGACGCAGTTCTCATCAAAGGACCCGCCTCTGACATTATACTGGCTGGAGAGTTCGTTATGGGTTGAGACTCCCGCCTGTGTCGCAACAAGCTCCTCGACAGCATTACCCGATGTTGAGGGCATACGACTGATATCGTTGGTGTTCAGTTCTTGCGTCTGGTTCATCTGTCGGCGTGTCTCGCTGACAGTTACTTCACCAATATCCTTGCCATTCTCGTGCATCACGATGTTGAGGGTCTGTCGTCCTCGTGGCTGCTTGAGAACCTTCCGTCGCGGCATATAGCCCATCATTGAATAGACGATTACAACAGAGTCAGCCGATGCAAATTCTAGTGAGTAGCGTCCCTGCAGATTGGTCATAGTGCCAATGAGCGAACCCTCAACCTTTACATTGGCAAACGACAGCGGTTCCTGATTGTCATCAACCACACGCCCGTTCAGCTGCACTCGCATAGTGTCAGTTCTGACACTGTCTGCACCATCCTGTGCTGCACTATTGGTAGCAGCGAAGAGGCACATCACCACGAATAACAGATGTGTGTATCGTCTTCGAGAAGGCATATAAATACAGGTTTATCCTTTATCTAGCCAGTTGCCATCCACGAGCTTGTAATAGTAGTCGGGAATCTCTTTGTTGGGTACATTCATGGGAAAGAAGTCGCCAAAATAGTCGGCAATATCCTCTGTGCCTGCATCTACAGCTCCCTTGAGATAGAGCCATGCCGTGAAGTGTTCACCAGCGTTATGGCAACACGCTGCCATCATGCCGTACCATTGTTTACACTCTCCAGCGTCCAGGCTACCATCGTCTGGATTGATTTCAATCAATATGTCGTGGACCTCTTTATAGCAATTGATGTCGAATAGCACCAATGCTCCCTGAAATGCAAGTCGAATACTGTTCTGAGGGTCTTCAGCTTTACAGGTCTCAATCAGATCCAAAGCCTTTGCAATCTGTCCGTTCTCGGCATATATCCTCGCCCTGTAGATATTGTAGGGCCATTGGTTTTCCGGCTCTTCGTTGAGAGCTTCTGCCAGATCCACTAAAGCTAAAGCCTCGTCAATGTGTCCAATTGTGCTGGCTGCAATGGCCTTCTGCTCATAGATGTTTTGCAACGGTGCTCCTGAAGCCAATGCTTGATGGTAGGCATTGTCTGCTGCCTCGTAGGCTTCCTCAAACTTGTTTTGGTCATACAAGCAGTAGGACATGAACAGATAGTCCTGCTCATTGCCTCCATATTTTGAAACCAAATCAGAATAGATATTCATGGCTCTGACGGTATCGCCCAAGAAATATATGCAACAAGCTCTGAGCTGCTGTGCTCTGTAGTTTTCCGGATCTAAAGCCAACGCATAGTCAAGGGCTTCAAGTGCCTTATCGTATGCTCTCATTCCAGTATATGCCTCCCCCTGCATGCACCATGCATCAATATCGAAGGGGTCAGCATCCAGCATCCGTTCCAAGTAGGACACCGCCTCTTCAAAGTTATCAGTTGAAAGACATATATTAGCCCAGAGTTCCCATGTCCTATACCACTCGGCTGCACATTCAGATAGTGCTACTGCAAAGGGCGTGGCATGCGTCATGTCATGGTAATCTACAAACAGGTTGGCTGCATCGAGGAGGTAGAAGTCCAGTTCTTCGGTTATTGTTTCTCTCAGCTCATATAGATACTGGAATGCATCATCGTTCCGTTGTTGTCTAAGCAACAGCTCTGCTCTGAGAAAATAGACCTCCCTGTCAGTCTGGTCGGGAATAGTATCAGCAATGTGTTCTGCAAGCTCCATGTCGTCGGCATCCATAGCCAGCCGTGCCTTCATAGCCAGTGCGGTCGTACTGTCGGGGTGAAGCTGCAAGGCAAAATCCACCACGGCCTGCACTTGCTCTGAAGGAGCGTCATGCTGGTTATAGTACTCGGCAATGTCACAGAGTTCATCGGCATCCATATACCGATGCTGTCCACTGGCTATCATCTGCTCGTATCGTGTCAGCAGCTCTTTGAACTCATTGCTCTGATAATATTTCTCGTCGTCTGTCACTCTTGGATAAATAAAGCCTCACCCCCGACCCCTCTCCGAATGGAGAGGGGAGTATATACTGGAGGAGGAATGATGAATAATGAAAAGTGAAAAATTAAAGTTACTTTTAAACCTTAAACCTTAAACCTCTTGAACACCTTAAACCCCTTAAACCTCTTGAACACCTTAAACCCCTTAAACCTCTTGAACCCTTTAAGCCTTATTCTCACCCACTCAAATACATTCCACTCCCTCCCTGCAAGGGAGGGCGGGGGGAGGGTCTGGGGCGGGGGTGAGGCTATACCTTCTTCGTATCTTTCAGTCCTACGGTCTTATTGAAAACTAGATGGCTAGCATTGCTGTCGGGGTCGATGTTGAAGTAGCCTATACGCTGGAACTGGAGGTAGCTCAGATGGGGAAGTTCTGCAACGAAAGGCTCTATGAAGCAGTTTGTCAGTACGTGCAAAGAGTCGGGGTTCTTCATCTGACGCATAGCCTCGATAGGTGTACACTTCTGTTCATCCATAATGCGAGCCAGTTCGTCGCGTGGGTTCTCGGCAGTCCACATACGCTCATAGAGGCGCACTTCTGCAGGCAGACAGTGGTTTGCTGAAAGCCAGTGGAGGGTTCCCTTAACCTTGCGGTCGGCTCCTGGAAGACCAGAACGTGTGTCGGGGTCGTAGGTAGCTTGTATCTCCACGATGTTTCCGTTCTCATCCTTTGTGCAACCTGTACACATTATTATATATGCATTCTTCAGTCGCACCTCCTTGCCTGGAGTCATACGGAAGAACTTCTTTGGAGCATCCTCCATGAAATCCTCACGTTCAATCCATAGTTCGCGACTGAAAGTGATGGTGTGTGTGCCTTCCTCCGGGCGTTCTGGATTGTTAACAGCCTCCATTTCCTCTGTCTTGCCCTCTGGATAGTTCGTTATGACGAGCTTTACGGGGTTGAGTACAGCCGACACACGTGTGGCTCTCATGTTCAAATCCTCACGGATGGCAGCCTCAAGCAGTGCAAAGTCATTGAGTGCATCGTAGGTCGTGTAGCCAATCTTGTTTATGAAGTTCACAATGCCTTCTGGTGAATAGCCACGACGACGGAAACCGCAGATTGTTGGCATACGAGGGTCGTCCCATCCGCTTACTTCGCCGTTCTGAACCAGTGCCAGCAGGTTGCGCTTGGACATGAGTGTATAGTTGAGGTTCAACTTGTTGAATTCTGTCTGTCGTGGACGGTTGTCATCAAGTGGAGTCTCACCTCGTGTCTCTTTAAGCCAATCCACGAAGAGGTCATATAGAGGACGATGCACAACGAACTCCAACGTACACAAGGAATGTGTCACTCCCTCAAAAAAGTCGCTCTCACCGTGTGCAAAGTCATACATAGGATATGCGTTCCATTTGTTGCCTGTGCGGATATGAGGCATGTTGAGCACACGGTACATGATTGGATCGCGGAAGTGCATATTGGGGTTGGCCATGTCAATCTTTGCCCTGAGTACCATCGTTCCAGGCTGAACCGTACCGCTGTTCATCTTCTCAAACAGTGCCAGACTTTCCTCAATGGGTCGGTTGCGATAGGGGCTGTCCTGTCCTGGTTGTGTAGGTGTGCCTTTCTGTTGAGCTATCTGCTCTGCACTCTGCTCATCTACGTATGCACGGTCTTGTTTGATGAGTGCCACAGCAAAGTCCCATAGCTGCTGGAAATAGTCGGAGGCATAGTAGATATTACCCCACTCATATCCCAGCCACTTGATGTCCTGCTCAATGGCTTCCATATACTCTGTATCCTCTTTTTGGGGATTGGTGTCGTCGAAGCGCAAGTTGCACACTCCACCATATTTCTTAGCCAATCCGAAATCTAGGGCAATGGCCTTGGCATGTCCGATATGGAGGTAGCCGTTTGGTTCTGGCGGAAAGCGTGTCTGGAAACGGCCTCCATTCTTACCCTCTGCTAGGTCTTTGACTACTTTTTCCTCGATGAAGTTGAGACCACGAGTATCCTGTGCCTCAACATTTACATTATTGTCTGTCATATTGATGATAAAACTATTAATCTACATTATGCGATGCCAACGCAGCTTGATATCTTGCAATATACTTGCCAAGTATGTCGAACTCAATGTTGACGATGGAGCCGACTTGTATGTTATGGAAGTTGGTGTTGTCGAAAGTGTAGGGAATGATGCAAACAGAGAATGTGTTGCGTGTTGGGCGGCATACGGTAAGGGATACTCCGTTCACTGTAACCGAACCTTTGTCAACAGTGAAATAGCCGCGACGAACCATCTCGTCCGATGCGTCATACTTGAACGTGAACTCATAGCTTCCTTGCTGGTCTTCTATTGATGTGCACACCGCTGTCTGGTCAACATGGCCTTGAACTATGTGCCCATCCAAACGACCACCCATTTGCATGGAACGTTCCACATTGACCTCTGATCCAACCTCCAGCTGTCCGAGGTTGGAACGGTCAAGGGTTTCTCGCATAGCTGTTACAGTATAGCTGTCACCGTCAATGGCCACTACCGTGAGGCACACGCCATTGTGAGCTATGCTTTGATCTATCTTCAGTTCACTAGTGAACGGACAGGTAAGTGTGATGTGCAGGTTGTCTTGCTCCTGCCGCAAGGCTGTCACAACAGCCGTTGACTCTACTATGCCTGAGAACATGTCTAATTAAATTGTATTGTGTATTTATCGTGCAAAGATAGATATTATACTTTAGATATGATGTAAAAACGGCTTTTTATCTTCAATTAGTATTCCCGAATAAGGCTTTATTTATACCTTTGCACTACTTTTTGACATCTTTCGACAGGATACACACACAATCACGATGAGACACACCTTATTCTTTTTGCTCCTATTATTCACACTTTCATCAACCGTTCAGGCTCAGTCGGTCAAAGACAGTTCCGATATATATTACCGCCATCTAGACCTTCAAGAGATACCTGTTACAGGTTTGACAGGACAGACAGCACGCCGCAATACGAGCATTCCCGTGAGCATAATGTCGCAACAGGCTTTGCGCCAACGTGCCTTTACAAATATTATTGATGCAGTTTCTTCGTTGCCAGGTGTTGCACAGATATCAACTGGTACAGGTATCAGCAAACCTGTGATACGAGGGCTTGGCTACAACCGAGTGGTTACAGTTGTTGACGGTTTGCGACAGGAGGGCCAGCAATGGGGTGATGAACATGGTATAGAGGCTGACCCACACGCTGTTCAGCAGGTGGAGGTCATTAAAGGGCCTGCCAGCCTTATGTACGGTTCCGATGCTATGGCGGGTGTGCTTATTCTCCATCCTGAGAGCGTAGTACCACAAGGAACCATCCGTGGAGAGGCTGTTATTGAGGGGCAGAGCAACAGCGGATTGTATGGTGGGTCGGCACGACTGGCAGGTCACCAGCAGGATTTCGTGTGGAATGCACGTCTCTCGGCTCGGCAGGCGCATGCCTACAAGACCCCACGCGATGGATACATACCAGGCTCGCAGATGGCAGAAGATGCTGCCAAAGCTATGCTTGGCATCAACAAGAGCTGGGGGTATAGCCATCTGACTCTCTCCTATTACCATTTCCGTCCAAGCATGATAGAAGGTCTTCGCGATGCTACCACAGGTGAGCTGCTGCATCCTGATGGTACTGACCACACCTACAATCATGAGCTGCCCTTCCAGCAGATATATCATACAAGAGCGGTGTTGGACAATAGTATAGGCATTGGTTCTGGTATGCTAAAAGCCATTGTTGGCATACAGCAGAATATTCGCAAAGAGTTTGAGGAATCAGCCGATGAGGCAGACCTACACATGTGTCTCCGAACCGTTAACTATGATGTCCGCTATGTTGTTTCACTGCCATTTGATTTGAAGCTCAATGCCGGTGTAGGTGGTATGAACCAGCATTCGGTAAACAAAGGTGAAGAATACCTTGTTCCCGATTATGACATAAATGACATAGGACTTTATGCCACAACCAGCTACACTTGGAAACGCTGGACCTTTAATGGCGGTGCACGCTTCGACCTGCGCCATATCACAGCAAACAGCCTAATAGAGGAAGGCACACTGCGCTTCGACGACCTTAACCGTAATTTCAGTGGAGCAACGGGAGCTTTAGGTTCTACTTTCAAGGCTTCCGATGCCGTGACATTGCGTCTTAATATAGCTAGAGGTTTCCGTGCACCAAGCATCAACGAACTATCATCCAACGGCTTCCACGAGGGAACCATGCGCTACGAGAAGGGTAACAGTTCCCTTGGTTCAGAACAGAGTCTGCAAGCCGACTTCGGATTTGACCTCGCCCTACCCTACCTCACCCTGCAGACAGCTTTCTTCATCAACCGAATTCATAATTATATCTTCGCCTATCGCACAAGCTTAAACAGCACAGATGAGAGTGGAACTGTCCGCCCTGTATTCTCATACCAACATGGACAGGCTCTGCTCAAAGGCTTCGAAGCAGGCTTCGACCTACATCCTATACATCCATTGCACATTGGCTCGGCGTTCTCATACGTTGACGCACGCCAACTGAATGAGCCTGTCGAAACACGCTATCTGCCTATGACACCAGCTCCACGCCTGACTGCTGAAATCAAATGGGAGCTGACGCATAATGGTGACCACCATGAAGGCTCATCTTTCCAGCACAATCCAGCCAAGCATTGGCAGAAATGGCACCACACATTCGACAACGCATTCGTCTGTTTGGAGGCAGACCACAACTTCCGACAGAACCACTACTATAGTGCCTACAATACTGAGACGTCCACCCCTGCCTATACTTTATTTAATTTCAGCCTCGGCAGCGACCTTCGTTGGAAGCATCGCACCGTATGTCATATTTTGCTTTCAGCCAACAATATCTTCAACATCTCCTATGTTAATCATCTCAGTCGTCTGAAGTACGTTGGCTACGATTATTCAGCTAACACAGGTGGAATAGACAATCCTGGACGAAACATCACCCTGCGCCTGCGCTTCCCCTTCAACTTTTAATTTCAATCAGGCTTAGTGTACACGGTTTGTTGTACCCTTATTATATCCTTATTCCAGCATGGACAATGATGTTTATGAAGGCGTTTGAATATATACATGCTGATGTATGAATCTGTTCACACTTGTGAATTTAGATATTCACTCTTGTGAATTTAGCTGTTCACACTTGTGAATTTAGATATTCACTCTTGTGAACAGATTCATAGTACACGCTGTATGATATCATACTGTAGCATGAACAATTTCTTTCATGGGCAAGAGCCACTAAAGCCAGCAATCTCATAGCTTAGTTGCTCATTTGTTTGCAAATTATGTTATACAACACATTATTACATTTTGTTTGCATTTTTTGCACCGCATTACAAATAGATGTTATAATTTTGACCTCGATTTGTGTGGTGTAAACTGACACTTATTATTCATCTTACGTATTAATCAAGTACTAACGTCTTGATTAACAGACCTTAGAAACGACAGAAACTAACATTAACATCTTTTATAACCCAAATGGAAAACAGTATTCTCAAGCGGAGACTCGCGCATGCAGCGGGAACTGCTAGTGCTGCACTCCTGCTACTTGGTAGTGGGTGGGTTGTGTCGTCGTGTACCGACGACCTGCTCACCGGTACTCCATCGTGGTTGGGAAGCAGTATCTATGAGGAGTTGCAACATCGAGGCAACTTCACTGTGACGCTGGAACTGATTGATGATCCTGATGTTTCGACTTACAATCAGTCAACACACATGACGGATTATGCTCAGATTCTCAGGCGCACGGGTAGCATGACTCTATTTGTGGCAGACGATGATGCCTGGCACACCTATCTGCAACGCCGTGGAGTAAGCTCTGTAAGGGACTTGCCCAAGTCCGAAAAAAAGAACCTCCTTAAGGCTTCGATGGTCAACAGTGCGTATCTTATCGAACTGTTGAGCAATCGTCCAGGCGACCCGCCAGTAGAAGGCTCCATCATGCGTAGAACGTCTCGTGTGGATGTTTCCGACTCTATACCTATTATGATAGCAGACTCATTCCCGAAGATGAACCCCTATCGTGTTGACAACTCCGGAAACGTTATTGACTATTGGGCTGCTGTGCGTGGACTTGACACTATTAGAATATGGAAAGACAACTATGCTGCTCCGATGGTTCACTTCCTGCCAGAGTTCATGACAGTGAACGACATCACCTCTGTGGACTTGTTGGCTCTGACCAATGGTGAAGCATCTGATGTGTCCAGCACCAGCTATGTCAATGGGCATCGCGTCGTGGAACAAGACATCACTTGTCAGAATGGATATATCCACGTTGTTGATGCTGTGCCTGAGCAGTTGGACAATATGGCTGAAATACTGCGTCATAAACCACAGTTCAGCACATTCCGCAAACTTCTTGACCGCTTCAGCTATCCATATCCTTTATATACAGATGTGGAAAACCCAGAGAACGACATCTATGTGCTGCGCTACTTCAACGATGGCTACAGCTCTCATGCACTGAACACAGTGCAGGAGACAATGCAACCAGTCAGTGCAGTGTTGTCAATTGATCCAGGATGGAATACCTATCGCATCAACTCTGGTAGTGCCGACCGAACATTCGAGGCAGATGGAGCTGCATTGTTTGTTCCAACCAACCAATGGATGGACAATTACCTACACAAGGCTGGTTCGGCAATCGGTGAAAAGTATGGCTACGACTGGGATCGTGTACCAGATGACATTGTATTGCCATTCCTGAACAACTGCATTCAAGCTAGCTTCACCGCTACTACCCCATCCAAGTTTGGTTCGCTGAAGAACACAGCATCTGAGACTATGGGCATTGTTCCAACAGACGTGGATAGTTGCTTCATGGCCTGCAACGGTGTCATCTACCAGCTTAACAAGGTGTTTGTGGCACCTGCTCACAAGAGCGTCTTGTTCCCAGCTATGCTTCGTGCTGACGAGGGACCGGAAGCTGCTACATCTGTAATATATCGCACTATTTCCGATACTCGCTACAACCAAGGTACCAATGCCAACTGGACACTCTATGAATATCAGGCATATGTCAACTCAATGGCTTCATCCTACAGCTTCCTGATACCTAAGGATAAGGCTTTCGCCACATACATCGACCCATATTCAGTATATAACAAGAAGCCCCTAGCTTACAAGTTCTATATTGACAATGACGGTCCTACAAGCCGTACACACCCTGTAAGTGCCTACGCCTATCAAGTTGACACCACGGGAGGCAAATGGGTCGTAACTGATAATCTTGCGTCGTCATCTGACCAGCCGACAGCCAACTCGGCATCAGGCCTTGGTCTGATCAGCAACCGTCTGGAAGATATATTGAACAATATCGTTGTCGTTCACGGTAGTCGTGGTGCAACAACCTTCCACGATGGACAGCAGATATACCTTAACAAAGCAGGTGGACCTATCATGGTCCGTTTCGAAGGGGGCAAGGTCACAGGTGTGGCCGGTTCTGCTCATGCTGAAAAAGGCTTGTGGATACCTGTATCACCAGATTTGACATTCAACATGGGTTCGGAAGGTAATGGCGACAGTTATATCCTTGACTCCATTCCAACCACTACTTTTACCAGTCCTGTCAAGCTCCTGCAAGACACTCTGACACATCCAGAGTTCACCAACTTCACCAATCTGCTGGGTGGCTGCTCATTCATTGCTCAGACAGTAGGCGGGCATCCTACGATGGACTTTGCCATCAGCCTGCTCGGTAACTACCACTACACCATCTATGCACCAAAGAACTCAGCCATTCAGGATCTCTATCTTGATTTGGATGGAAGCGGCAAACCAAAAAAGCCATATCTTCCGACATGGGAGCTGATAGACGAATGGGTGGCTCTCACCGACTCTTTGTCCGAATATGAAAAAGACTGCGAGAAGAACAATGTTGCTATTTCAGCAGATCGTCAGCACGAGATTGATTCACTTGTTCAGCTGTCAACCGACTGCCAGAAAGAAATAGAGAACGTGATAGACAACTTTGTTCGCTATCACATTCAGGACGGCTCTGTATATATAAATGGTGCAGATACTGTAGGTATATTCGAAACTGCAACTATTGATCCAGATCTGAACCGATTCTATCGTGTCAATGTCAGCAACATTGCAGGCAACTACACCGTACGTGACAACACTAACCAGACAGCTCATGTACTGACCAATACTAACGACTACAACCTCATGGCTCGTCAGTATTTGTTCACTACATCCTCGAAGTCAATATACTCTTCATCGTATGTTGTAGTACATCTCATAGACCGTGCTCTCTTGTACAGCAACGAACAGTTGCTGCCTGTTGACTACCCGCAACCCAATCGTCCCGACTGGCTTGAGACATGGATTACATCACGCGCATCAATCAGACAGAGAAGATGAAAACACTGAGATATTTTTCAACCATTTGCCTTCTGCTGGTGTCAACACTGGCAATGGCACAGATAGCACGCATCAGTGGTACCGTCAGTGACGACATCGACGTACTGCCAGGTGCGAGTGTGGCTGAGATAGATGCTTCAAACCGTATCGTCAATGCCACTGTTACCGACCTCAACGGTAACTTCGTGCTGGCCATCAAGAGCCAGAAGAACAAGCTGCGCATAAGCTATATGGGTTACAAGACCCAGCTCTTGCCTATTAACAAGACCGTCTATAACGTTACAATGGAGGACAACACCAAGACCATTGCCACCGTTAATGTGACGGGTGTAAAGAAAATGAAGACTTCAGGTCTGGCTATCCCTGAACGAGAGGTCAGCTTCTCTGCTCAGGGCATCTCGGCTAAGGAGTTTGAGGGACTGGGTATCACCTCTGTTGATGAAGCCCTTCAGGGACGTATTGCCGGTCTTGACATCGTGGCCAACTCTGGTGACCTCGGTGCAGGTACAAGTATGCGTCTGCGTGGTGCTTCCACGGTTTCGACACTCACCAGCAACGAGCCTCTCATTGTGGTGAACGGAAACGTTTGGAGTGTTGACCTCTCTGATTTCGATGTATCCACTGCCAACGACGAGAAGTTTGCACAGTTACTCAATGTGAACACTGAGGATATCGAGGACATCAAGGTGCTGAAGGATGCTGCCGCTACTGCTATCTGGGGTTCGCAGGGTTCAAATGGTGTCATTGAAATCACCACCAAGCGCGGTCATCGCGGTGCTCCATCGGTGAGCTACTCTGTGAAGATGACCATGACCCACCAGCCAGAAGGTATTAAGCTGCTCAACGGTGACCAATATACCATGTTGCTTAAGGAGAGCTACTTCAACCCACAGCAGCAGACCTACGTTGGTCAGGTACAGGAGTTGAACTACAACGAGAACGACTCCGAGTATCTCATGTTCAACAAGAACACAAACTGGGTTGACCTCGTTCAGCAGAACGGCCTGCGTCAGAACCACTACGTTAGTGTTTCCGGTGGTGATGAGAAGACTTTGTTCCGCATCTCTGGCGGTTACGACCATGAGACAGGTACCATCATTGAGCAGAAGATGAACCGCTTCTCCACCCGTATGGCACTTGACTACTATGCATCCGACCGCATCAAGATCATGTCCAACTTCTCCTTGACCTATACAAAGAATGACAGAAACTATGACGGTCTGCTCGGTATAGCCTACACCAAGATGCCAAACCTGTCGCCTTGGCGCTATGCCTACGATGCCAACGGCAATGAATACAATACGGGTGAATACTATATCATCCCACAGTATGCATTTACCAATCACGGTATGCTTACCACGGATCAGAGCAACAACTTCAGCGACCAGCGTAACCTCGTCAATCCACTGGCCAGTGCTACCATGGCAAAGAGTCAGCAGACAACATACGACATCACGCCAGAGTTGGAACTGGAGTACAAACTCCTCGGACTTGACGACAGCGAGACACAACTTCGCTATAATGGTCGTGTGGTGATGAACGTATATAACGACTACACTGACAAGAGTTATCCTCGTTCACTGCTAAGCAACAACTATCACGACATTGGCACGGCACACAGTTTCAGCCGTAAGAACCTGGCCTTCACTACCACACATACGCTTACTTTCCAGCCAAAGTTCCGCAATAGCGACCATGTGTTGCTGTCTATGGGACGTTTCCAGCTTGTGAGTGGTAACTCTTCCAGCCAGAGTACAGATGTCAACCGTTTGGCTAGCGATTTGGAGAGTGTCACTTCTGGTGCACACGTTAACAGTATGAGCAGCGGTTACAACGAGTGGCGTTCACTCTATTTCACCATCTCTGCTCACTATGCCTACAAAGGCCGCTATATGCTGGACTTCTCAGCTCGTGCAGATGCAACAACCAAGTTTGGTCCAAGCAACAGATGGGGCTTTTTCCCAGCTGTGTCTGCCCGTTGGAATGTCATTGATGAACCGTGGATGGAATGGGCACGTGAGAAAGCTAAGATGTCTATGCTATCTGTCCGTCCAGGATGGGGTCTTGTGGGTAACTCACCTACAGCCGACTATCTCTACATGAATAAGTTTGCACAAGGTTCACGTTATCTTGGTGCAACAACCATGAACCCCGATGGCTTGAAACTCACTAAGTTGAAGTGGGAGAACAAATATACTTACAATGTGGGCTTTGACCTCGGCTTCTTCGACGACCGGCTGAAGTTCGTTGTCGAACTCTACCATCAAACCACCAAGGACATGCTTATGGCAAACGCCGGCATTCCTAGCTCTAACGGTTGGAGCTCGTTGGCAGTAAGTAATGTGGGTGATATGGTAAACAAGGGTTGGGAGTTCCAAATACTTGGTGAACGACTGCTGAAGAAAGGCAAGTTCAGCATGGATGTCAACGTGAACTTCGCCAACAACAAGAACACCATCACCAAGATGGATCCCCTCATTCTGGAAACGCTCAACAAAGACTGGGAAGAGAAGAACCGTAGTACACTTCAACGTGTACAGATTGACAACCCATTCGGCTCTATCTATGGTTTCCGCTACAAGGGTGTCTATCAGAATAACTACGACCGTGCACGCGACATGGCCCGCTACGATGCCAACAACGGCACCAATACTCTCAATGAGGCACTCGCATCTGGCATAACATACCCTGTTGCTACAAATGCCGACGGCAATGTCATTCTGCAAGCTGATGGCGACCCTCTCCAGATGCGCTTCTGCTATAAGACTGCATCCAATAGCGGTTACTACTTCAAGGGTGGAGATGCCATCTACGAGGATGTGAACCACGATGGTAACATCAACCAGCTCGACATTGTCTATCTCGGTAACTCACTGCCTAAGCTTACGGGTGGTTTCGGCTTCAAGCTGCATTACGACCGCTTTGCTTTGAATGCACAGTTCAACTACCGTATAGACTATGACATCCTCAATATGGCCCGTCTGGACATGGAGGCTATGGTTAGCAACAACAACCAGAGTCAGGCTGTCAACTACCGCTGGCGTCAGAATGGACAGGTAACATCCATACCACGTGCTATGTTCGGTGATGGTACCAACTACAATACTCTGATTAGTGACCGCTTTGTAGAGGACGGAACCTTCCTGCGACTCAACTACCTACAGGTAAGCTATAGCTTCGACAGTAAGCTGCTTAAGAAGATTCACATGAAGCAACTTAGCTTATATGCTTCTGCCAACAACCTCTTCTGTCTTACAAAGTATTCTGGTGTTGATCCGGAAATCAGCTATGGCGGTTATGGCGTGTCAACCGACAACTCCAAGACACCTCGTTCCAAGTCATATACTGTAGGTCTAACCGTTGGATTCTAAAACCTGCTATACCTTATTCAACATGAAACATATTAATATATTAATACAACGTTGCGCCATGTTGCTCTGTGCAGGTCTGATGCTCTCTGCCTGCGGAGATTTCCTGGAAATCAAGCCACGTGACATCGTGACAGAAGACAACTTCTGGAACGAAAAAGCCGATGTGGAACAGATGGTGCTGGGCTGCTACACAGCCATGCAGAGCGATGCTTTCATCAAGCGTTGCATTGTTTGGGGTGAGCTGAGAAGTGAGAATATATACCCAGGTGCTGGTGTGGAGAACGATGAGGACGACCTATATCAAGCTCTACGTGAGAACCTGCTCTCCACTAATAAGTACACCGACTGGGCAAGCTTCTACTATGTAATCAACAAGTGCAACACCATCATCCGCATGGCTCCTGAGGTGAGTGCTGTTGACCCATCCTATAACGAGAGCCAGTTGAAGGCTACAATAGCTGAGATGACCGCTTTGCGCTCGCTCTGCTACTTCTACCTCATTCGCGCATTCGATGAGGTGCCGTTCTACCGTGAAGGCATACAGAAGGAAGAGGAGGTTCAGCGGCTGCCAGTATCAACCTTCGACTACATCCTTAATGAGATTATTAATGACCTTGAAGCAGTCAAGAGTGATGCCTACGTTCACTATTCAAAAGGTAACAACGATGGCGACTGCAAGATGTATAACACCAACTGCAACCGTATCACACGCACAGCCATCAACGCTATGCTGGCTGATATGTATCTGTGGAAGGGCAACTATGACAAGGTGATTGAGTGTGCTGATGCTGTTCTTGCACAGAAACGTGCCGACTACGATGAAGAGTACTCACGTCAGACAGGCCAATCAACAATCTCGTCTCTCACTGGTAGTTCATCTCCAAAGCTTACAGACCCAGCTCCAAACGGTCTTGTGGTGCCGCTCTATGCTAACGACAACAACAATCCATCGGCTGCGGCAAACGCAATTTTTGGTGGTTACGGCAACAGCTTTGAGAGTATCTTTGAACTGTCGTTTAACTGGACAGGTAGCACCAAGGACTATGTTGAAAGCACTGCTTTAGGCACACTCTACGGAAACTATATTGATAAGGGTAATAATGGTGCTGGTTTCCTGACCGTTAACCAATCCATAGTCAATGATATTACTTCTTCTTCAATGACTTACTTCACCAATCCTTATGATGTCCGTTATTACAACAGCATCAAGCCTATTGATGAAAACTATGGTGAAGGAACAATCATTAAGGGGGTAGTCTATGCTTACAATGCATCATCTGGCTCATCTAATGCAAAGATACCGTTCAGCACTGGCTATACAACTTTGAGTGAGCAGAGCCGCAACTGGATATTCTACCGTCTGACAGATGTCATGCTGATGGAGGCTGAAGCGTATGTCATGAAGACAACCGATGATGGAATTACAGATGGCAACGCAGAGATGAAAGAATGGATGAAGAAGGCTTTTGACCTTGTTTATCTTGTTGGTAAACGCTCTGTGGTGCTTTCATACCCTTATTCCGCGACTTCACCAGCTGCCACAAATCGTGGTTCACTAATAGCTCTTATTGCAAGGGAACGCAACAGCGAGTTGATGTTTGAAGGCAAACGCTGGTTCGATCTAGTGAGAGAAGCACGTCGTTCAGGTTCACTTACTGCCATACGTGCTATTCCTTCCAAGGTAACCGGATCTGGATCTAGTTTGTCATTCCCCAATATGGAGTCTCTCTATTGGCCCTACAACAAACAGGAGCTGAAGAAGAACCCCAACATCAAGCAAAAGTCCATCTATGCTAATGAGGCTGAAGAGACATTTAAGTCCAATTAACAAATACACTCATCATGAATACGATAAAGAAACTTATTATACGCTATTCGCTCATTGCTATGGGGGCATTCACTTTTGCCTTGTCATCATGCAGTGACGATATGCCAGAGGAGAGCTTCTACACCTTCACCGGTGAGATGTTAAGCGACTTCCTGCAGAACAATGAGAACTACTCTGATTTTGCAGGTATCGTTACAAAGGCCGGTAAGATGGACTTGCTCTCAGCATACGGCACCTACACATGCTTTGCTCCTACAAACGAGGCCGTACGCACATACTTGTCATCTATAGGATTGAGTTCCATCGACCAGCTTTCTGCAGCTGATTGTGACACCATTACACGTAACCTTATCATTGATGTCATCTACTCAACAAGCGACCTTGACGAAATGAATGGTTTCATCAGCAAAACGAACTTGCTGGGACGTAACATGTCGTTGGAGAAAATTGCTATAACTGACGAGAAAGGTGATACTATCAACACAACATATTGTATCAATCGTTCTGGTAACATCATCATCTCCCTTGCCAATGACTCTGTTGAGAATGGTATTGTTCATCCAGTTGATGGACTGATTAGCACTTCCAACGAAACATTGCCAACAATCATGAAACGCGATGAAAATATCAGCACTTTCAATCTATGTCTAGCACTTACAGGACTCGACAAGAAGATGACAGATATTGAAGACGCTTCATGGAATCCACGTTACTGGCGTGAAGAGAAGAAACTGGAACGCACATATCAGTCTGGACAAAAGACCCAGATGGACTATTGCCATGTACCTGAAAAGCGATTGTTTGGTTATACTGCTTTTGCCATCACCGATGAATACTTGAAAGATATTTATGGTATTGAGAAGAATGACTGGAAGGCAATGTGGAAGTATGCTGTTGGCATTTATATGCCAGATCAGACTGCATCTGCTTTGGAAGACAGTCCTATCTATGGTACCAGCGAGGACGCTTTGAAAGATGAACGCAATCCGCTCTATCGTCTGATTGCCTACCACTTGCTCAATCGCAAGGGTATCTATGATAAACTCTATACCAACTGCACCATCTATCATGTGGAGATTAATCCTATGGAGTGGTACGAGACAATGGCTCCGCACACTACTTTGAAGGTTGAGTATGTTTGGGGTACTAATCAGTTCCGTGGAGACTCTGAGATTAACACACTCTACCTCAATCGCATATATGACCCAGAACGAGACCCCGATGGGAAATTGACCCAACGTGGTGCTATTGTTAAACAGAATGTGGCTGAAGGCTTGACACAGGTTGCTGTCAATGGTGTGTATTATTACATTGACCGTATGATAGACTTCGGTGAAACTACCCAGCAGACGGTGTTCAATGACCGTATGCGTGTAGATTTCTATACTCTGTGGCCAGAGCTGATGAACAACGACCTTCGCACCACTAAGACTTGGGGCGGAACAAGTGACGTGTCAGATCCTAGCCCCAATGCAATTGCTCCCAACTATATCTTCCCTCCAGGCTATCTAAGCAATGTAGAGATGGACGAGGATGGCAACTTCTTCCTTCAGAACTCTCGAAACACTTTCTGGAGCTATGAAGGCGATGAGTTCAATCTCCGTTCCGACAATAACTCCTACGACATAACATTCCAGCTGCCACCATTGCCTACCGGTATGTATCAAATCCGACTTGGTTTCACAGCTATGGAATATAGAGGTATTGCCCAGTTCTATGTTGATGGCAAGCCGCAGGGCATTCCTCTCGACATGCGTAAAGTGGATGCCGCAGCTTTCAGGGCACGTATCGGTGGTTGGGTAGCCTATGATGATTTGAAGGGTGATAAGCTGGAACAGGTCAAGAAAGATATGCACAACCTTGGTTGGTATCATGGCCCACACAGTGTTCGAAATATCACGAATGGTGAGGGATACCTGAAGGACGACAAGCGCCTGACCGTTTCGGGTAGTTCGTCATTTGCAAACAATGATGGTATTGTCCGTAAGGTTATTTACACAGGACCGCTGGACAACTCCGTAACACACACCATGCGCATCCGTTCCGTTATGGCCATTGGCGGTGCACAGCTCATGCTTGATTACCTTGAGTTTGTACCCAAGAGCGTCTATGGCATAGAAGGCGACGGTAAGGGTGAAAACCAATATTAGCCTACATTTTGACTACATTTTTTTGTAAGCGATATGAAAAAACCAATTTATATTCCCCTATTAGTCTCTTCGCTCGTTGCAGGCGCTGCTCTAACAGCAGTGTCATGCAGCGACGAATGGGACAAACACTACGACAACGATGGTGTGCAGATGGCAACGGATGCACCTACGTTGTTGGAACAGGTGATGGCAGACGATGAACTGAAGCCATTCCTGCGTGTGCTACAGGCTGTGGAGTACGGCAAGCAGCAGGCCGAGGCATCTGAAGTGGCACACTATTCCGACCTGCTGGCTTCCTCACAAGTAATGACACTTTGGGCGCCAGTTATCACTGATGCTCAGGCTGACAGTGTGATAGCCATTTTCCAAGCCGACCGCGCAGCCGGACGTAAAAGTGATGACAACCGTGCTGTGACACAGTTCATACAGAACCATCTTGCCCTCTACGGTCGTTCTGTTTCCACTCAGACGAATGACACTGTTAGGATGCTCAATGGCAAGTATATGCATTTGCTTCCACAATCTCTTAATGGCGTTGAATTCAAAGCTTCCAATATCATTGCCCGTAACGGTATTATGTATAAGCTCGCACATAGCGAGATGTTCAGCCCCAATGTGCGCGAATACATGGCATTGCACTCTGAGTTAGACAGTGTAGCTGCATACTTTGAGCTATTCGACAAGGATGTCCTTAACGAGTCGGCATCTGTTCAACAGGGAATTGTGGATGGAAAGATTGTCTATGCCGACTCTGTCATGAACCGTTCTAATCAGCTGCAGAACATGCTTGGCGCATTTTTTAATCGTGAAGATAGTGCCTATCTGTTCTTTGCTCCTACCAACGATGTGTGGACCAAAGAGTTTGCCGACTACCGTCCTCTATTCAACTATGTTGACCGCGTAGAGAACCGCGACTCTGTAGGTGACCTCAATGCACGAATGGCGATTGTTCGAGGACGTGTCTTCAACCTCAACAGTCAGAAGGGAGGCTATCAGGATTCAATCAAAAACACATCCTACATCAATCAGAACCTCTACTATGGTTTGAATGTGTTCAAGAATCCATTGGCTAGCGATGGTATCTTTGGAGGACTGGACTCTGTTAGATGCTCTAACGGTCTGGTTATTGAAGACCCTCAAGGACGAATTGATCCAGCTCTGACTTTCAAACAGGTGAGATACATTCTTGGAAGTGACAACCGCCACCGCATCACACCTCAGCTGACAGAGAACAATCAGAAAGTGCCTCGTGTGACAATAACCCCACGCTCCGTAATTGATAGCGTTAGATATAATGGCCAGTTATATAAGTTCGACCAACTTGAGAATAGCAGCTATGTTGAAATAGCTCCTATTGACTACGGAACAAAAGGTACGAGCTATCGTAACAGTGGTATCTACTTCACTCTGCCAAGTACGTTCTCCAATACATATTATAATGTATATCTCATCACTGTGCCAGCCTATGCCAATGCTGCGGGTTATTCTGAAAGCCAAGTGCGTCCAACACGCTTCAAAGTCAGCTATAACCAGCGTCGTATGACGGCTCGTCGCGAGAGTGAACAAACATCCGACCCAAACGATGACATAGAGTTCGATAAAAATGACACCAAGATCTCTCCAGATGCCAAGGAGACTCATGTCAACGGTTCCACCTACTTCCAGACATCTGGCGACCAAGTAGATGTCATTTGCATAGACCGTGCCCGGTTGGCTACTGTGTCAGGCTACAATGCTTTTGGCTCTGTGTCGGCTACACAGCGTTACTTCATCGAAACTGATATTCGCGCCACTGACCTGACAAAGAATAATCAGACCAATGTGCTACGTATCAATCGCATCATATATGTACCCTTCGCTACAAAGGAGGAAGCTGAAGCCTTTGATATAGATTTGTCTAACCTTAAAGAATACAGAGAATAATGAGAAAAGTTGGCTTTATCTGTCTTTCCCTGTTCTTGGCTCTACCTCTCGGTGCTGTGGCACAGGACGAGGACGATGTGCAGGACGTTGACACCACAGCTCAGGTTCAACGTGTACGTAAGACAGCCAGGAAACAAGAGCCTACCCGTGACATTACAGGTCGGGTTGTGAGCCAGCAGGATCATGCTCCTCTGGCTGGTGTGATGGTGAAGTCCGTGGCTGGCGAGGGCTATTCAGCTCTGACAGGCGAGGACGGCACATTCACCCTTAAGGTGCCTCTCTACAGTTCGTCTGTGGAAGTGACGCTTCCAGGTTTCAATATGGTGCGTGTGGGCTTGAACCGTTCCGGCCAGTTAAACGATATTGTATTGCAGAGCGATGCCAATCCAGCACTCTACGGTGCGGACGACAACATCCTTAACCATGCAATAGCATCAGGCTTTGACTACAGCAACGCGCTTAACATTGCTTCTGAGATTGAAAATCGCTTGGGTGCCGATGTACGTACGGTACAGCGCAACGGTCTTTCGGCTCAGGGTAGCTATATGCAGATTGGAGGTGTAGGCAGCTATCTGATTCAGGCCCAGCCTTTGGTTGTCATCGATGGCGTCATAACCGAAATGCAGTATGACCGTGAGATGATACACTCTGGGTTCTATAATGATGTGCTTTCAAACTTCAATGTCAATGATATTGCCAGTGTTGAGGTAATGAAAAATGGTACTGCCATATATGGTGCCAAGGGTGCCAATGGTGTTATCATTATCAAGACCAAGCGCAACAGCTCTCTTGCAACCCGCATCGATGCTACGGCAAGTGTGGGCGTTGAGATGGTGCCTCAGAAGTTCAGCGTCATGAGTGGGTCTCAGTTCAAGAGCTATGCCACCGACCTGCTTTCTTCAACAGGCACTCGCACACAGTCGTTCAAGTTCCTCAACTCTGACCCCAATTATTATTGGTTCAACAAGTACAACAATAATACCGACTGGGCTGATGAAATTTTCCATGCTGCTGTGTCGCAGAACTACGGTCTTAGCGTACAGGGAGGTGGAGATGTTGCCAATTATATGCTTTCACTTGGCTACAACCATGCCGATGAAACATTGGATGAGGCAAACTTCAACCGACTCAATGTGCGATTTAACACCGACATCAAGATTATTGACGCGGTTAAGTTGCGCTTCGATGCCTCATTCTCGAACACAACGCGCAAGGTATATGACACTGGTGCTCCCTTAGACTATGACAACAGCACCATAACCAGTCTTAATTTCCTCAGCTATGCCAAGACTCCTATGCTCAGCCCCTATAGCTTTGTAGCAACTGGTGCACAGGGTACAATCAACTCTGCCCACTTGGACATTGAGGACGAAGATTATCTAAATGAGATCTCTCAGTTGAGCAACTCCAACTATGAGCTTGCCAACCCACTTGCTATCTTGGAGTATGGTACGGCTCAGAACAAGAACTACTACGACAACTCCTATCTGAACTTGTCCATCATTCCATCATGGGACATCAATAGTCATCTTAATCTCAACACACTGTTCAGCTATTCTCTGGTAAACACCAACGAGAAACACTATATACCGATGAGTGGTGTGCCTGCTTTCTGGGTTGACTCCTATCACATGAAGATGAACAACATGATTGGCTCTCTTTATAGCCGTCAGAATAGTGTGATGAGTGATACCAAACTTGAATGGAAGAATCGATATGATGCACATTCTATAGATGTGATGGGTGGTTTCCGTTTCATGAATGAGAGCTATAAACTAACTCGTCAGAACGGTTACAACACGGGTAACGACAAGACACCTCTTATTCAGAATACGGGTTTCAAGCAGATATTTGGTACAAGCGAGCAGTGGGCAACCCTCACATGGTATGCACAGGCGCGTTATAACTACGCCAATCGCTACTATCTGCAGGCTGATGTGGCTATGGACACCAACTCTCAGTTTGGGCACGATGCCAAGGACGGCCTCAAGATGTTTGGTGTGGCATGGGGTATATTCCCAAGCATACAGGCAGGTTGGGTGGTAACCAATGAGCCTTGGTTTGATGTTCCCGTTATCAATTATTTGAAGGTATCAACAGGTTTCGGCGTTAGTGGCAACGACCGCTTGCCATACGATGCTTCACACTCTTATTTCAAAAGTTCTCTCTTCCTAAGCGAGATACCAGGACTTAGCCTTGAGAACATTGGTAACACTGAGTTACAGTGGGAGACAACGAAGCGATTCAATGCTGGTGCTGAGATAAAGTTGCTCGACAACCGCCTCTCTGCATCGTTCAACTATTTCCACTCATGGACCGATAATCTGCTTACCCTGCAGTCACTCAACTTCCTCTCCGGTATTCCACAGTCATGGACGAATGGTGGCAGTCTTGAGAACAAGGGTTGCGAGTTGTCGCTGTCAGCAATCGCCATCTCCGGCAATAACTGGAACTGGAGTATAGGTGCAAGCCTAGGTCATTATACCAATGAACTAACTGCCCTACCCGATGGCGCACTCGATGAAGACCACGAGGTACTCGGTGGAACCATCCGAAGTCAAGTTGGCCATAGCATCAACACCTTCTATGGCTACAAGACAGCCAAGACCCAGAGCGGTACCATTGTCTATGCTACCTCAGAGGAAGCTGCTGCCGATGGTCTCTATCGTCTGGCAGCTGATGGCGTGACAAAGACCTACTTCGGTGCTGGCGATGTGAAGTATGTTGATATTAATGGCGATGGCAAGATTGACGCCGATAATGACCGTACTGTCATTGGCGATGCCAATCCCGATATTTACGGTAACATTTGGACATCACTCAGCTATAAGCGTCTGACACTTGACGTTGGCTTCAACTACAGCCTTGGCAATGATATCTACAACTACAATCGTCAACAACTGGAAAGCGGAAGCCGTTTCATGAATCAGACAACTGCTATGCTCAGTCGGTGGAGCTATGAAGGACAGGTGACAAATATGCCTCGTGCCGCATACGGAGACCCATTGGGTAACAGCGATTTCAGTGACCGCTGGATTGAAGACGGAAGTTATCTTCGCCTTAAGAACGTGACTCTCAGCTATCGCCTGCCCATCAATAACACATATATACAAGGTCTTAGCGTATGGGTTCGCGCAAACAATGTGTTCACCATCACCAAGTATCTGGGTACCGATCCTGAATTCTCCATGTTGGGCAGTGTGCTTTACCAAGGCATTGACCGTGGTCTGCTCGGTTCTGGTCGCAGCTTTAACCTCGGTGTGAAAATCAACCTCTAATCATTCGCGATATGAAAGTTCTATATAAGATATTTGCAATAGGCTGTGTATGCTGTGGTGTGGCCACAACATTCACAGCATGCGATGACATGCTCGATATGGGCAACGACGATGTCCTATATGCCGACGTAAATCACCTCACTCAAGCTCAAGACACAGTGAACTCTTTCGTTGGCATATTGGCACAGTTGCAGAAGATTGCAGTACGCACCAATCTCTATGGTGAGTTGCGCGGTGATCTTGTTAGCGTTAGCTCTGCTGCAGATGCCGATATAAAGGATATTGCCAATTTCAATGTGGGTGATGATAATGTTTACAATTCACCACGTGACTATTATGCCATCATCAACAACTGCAACTACTATCTGGCCAACGCCAACATCACCCTGACAGAAGGACGCTACAACTCAGAGCGTGGCGACACCGTAACCTTCTATCCATTCCGTGCTGAGTATGTGGCTGTCAAGTCTATCCGTGCATGGGTTTATCTTCAGCTGGCTCAGATATATGGCGAGAATATCCCACTTATCACGGAGCCCCTGCTATCTATGGAGGATGCGGATAAAGCCTTTGCTGAGAGCTCCAACAAGAAGAACTTGGCAGACATCTGCCGTTTCTTCATAACTGATTTGGAGCCATACGTCAATTGGTTCGATTATCCCTACCACGGCAATCCAGGTTACAAGGGTTATAACGGTGCAATGCCTTCACGTATGGCTGTGCTGCCAATTCAGCTTGTGCTTGGTGACCTCTATCTGTGGCTGGCTTCCTACAATCAAGATCCAAGCTTGGCTCGTATTGCAGCCAAGTACTACTACGACTATATTGACTGGGTTCCCAACGATGGAGTCAATGGCAGTAACGCACGCTATAAGACCCGCAACACCACTGGTACGTCCAGTGTAGAATGGGCATCCAGCAACTTCACGTCAGGCAACTTCTCGAATACAGTAAGTGACTATTCAAGTCTGTTCAATACGGGACGCTTTGGTAACTCTTCAGAGAATGCAAAGGACAACTATATGAACAACTTCACTGCCCACTATTGTAACGAGGTTATTTCAGCTCTGGCTATGGATACGGCATCAGCTGAGGGGCACTTCAATGACTTGCGTTATCTCTACGGCTACAATCATGACAACATTGATATTAATGCTGTGTTGATGCCGTCAGATGTTTGCTATGCCTACAGTGATAACCAGACCTATTATGGAACCTATAATAGTGGCGATATACAGCGTTTTGCTGCTGTTTCAGCTGGTATGCTTGAGTCTGATGATATCAGCAAGCACAAGCTTGGTGACCTCCGTCTTTGGTCAACTTTGAGCTATTCCACACTGGGCGACCATGACTATCAGTCACAGACTATCGGCAAGATGTGCAACTACAACGATATCGTAATCTATCGTACAGGACAGGTTTATCTGCGACTGGCTGAAGCCCTAAACTTTGCTGGTTTCCCGAAGTTTGCTTTGGACATCCTAACCACAGGCTTGGACAACAACGTCATAGCAGCCACAGTACTTCCCTACTGTGATAATGCCACCGACAGCGCTTTTGTTGACTACTTTAATTTCCCATATAACTATTACCGCACAGCAGTCAGTCGTATTAATTTGGACACCAAGACTGGGCAATATAAATTCACCTATGCTTATGTAGATAAAGGCAAGAAGAAGGACAGCGATCCTGACATTTACAACATAGGTCTGCACAGTCGTGGTAGTGGATGGACACCGGAGAATGAGTTCTACTATCCTATAGAAATGGATGTGCCTCAAGACAGCACAACATTCCCGACCCGTCCTCTCTGGGCTTCTGTATGGCCCGCCTATGTTACAGCCTATTCTTTACCTTACAGCACTCGTCCTGTTCGTGAAGACTTCCCTAACAACAAGGCGTTCAACGATGCTGTAGCACAGTATGAGGCTGACTCCTTAGATTGTGAAACCTACATCAGCAACTTCTATGCATTAGCACAGTTCAGCTGGTCAACCAACTACATGAAGCAGCCCAGCGTGGTGCAGCGTCATCAGGAGATTGTTGACAGCCTCATTGATGTGGAGCAGGCATTGGAGACATGCTTCGAGGGACATCGCTTCGGCGACCTGATGCGAGCTGCTTACCGCAAGGGTGATGCTTCGTATCTTGCCAATAAGGTTGGTGCTCGTAACCCAGCTCTTATCGGAACTCTCTCCGACCGCCGCAACTGGTTCATAAGCTGGAAGGGCATGATAGGTAGATAACAGCAATAACGTAATATTCGTTCAATACCATGTAAAGAGCTGGCGCATTTCGTGTCAGCTCTTTCTGAATAGAACTTTACCAGCTTCATTAATATGACATCAATTAAGACGATACTGCCTTTTGTATGCAGCTTTATGATAAGTGCTGTTGCTGCTGGTGTACAGGCGCAGGATACAATAGACCTTAGTGGCGAATGGCTGTTCATGATGGATTGCAACAATGGACAGGAGCCGCCAAAGCGTTTCGACGATAACATCATTCTGCCAGGTTCAATGCTTACAAACGGCAAGGGTAAAGCGGTGGATGTAAACACTGAGTGGGTGGGGTCGCTCTACGACTCATCGTATTTCTTCAACCCCTACATGGCCCGCTATCGTGAACAATCGAACTTCAAGGTTCCATTCTTTCTCACACCCAGCAAGCATTATGTAGGCACTGCATGGTATCAGCGTGAAATCATTGTGCCTAAATCGTGGCGTGGACATGAAGTAACACTTACTTTGGAACGTCCACATATTGAGACCACCGTATGGGTCAATGGCAAGCTAGTTGGACACGAGATGTCACTCTCTTCTCCACATCAGTTTTCCGTGACACCTTATATACGTTTTGGTCGAAAGAACGTTGTAAGCATACGTATATATAATGGTATAGAAAACGTTGGTGTAGGCCAAGACTCACATAGTGTTACCGATCAGACACAAGGCAATTGGAACGGTATAGCCGGAAGTATAACTATGTCGGCACGTCCTCGCATAGAACGTCTCATTGTACAACCCGATATAAAGACAGCAACAGCGCGTGTCATCATCAACGATGATACGCTAACTGTCAACATTCCTCGGCCTTTGCGCCTTTGGAGTGAACACGACCCCTACCGCTATACAGCCAAGATAAGATATAAAGGAGCGATTATACCTGTTCGCATCGGTATGCGAGAGGTTGCTACAGATGGACGCGACATCACCCTCAATGGGAAACGTATTCATCTTCGTGGCACGGTAGAGAACTGCTGTTTTCCTGAGACAGGCTTTCCTCCTACTGACCTAAACTCATGGCTACGTATTATCGGCACGTGCAAGGCATACGGGCTGAACCACATGCGTTTCCACAGCTATTGTCCACCCGAAGCCGCTTTTGAGGCAGCAGACAGCCTTGGTTTCTATATGCAAGCCGAAGGTCCATCGTGGCCTAATCACGGTGTGAAACTAGGTGTGGGCATGATTATTGACCAATACCTTGTCGATGAATGTCACCGGATTGTTGACAGCTACGGCAGTCATCCGTCACTCATAATGGTGGCTGCTGGCAATGAACCTGCTGGCAATTGGGTACAATGGGGACAGCAGTTCTGCAATGATATGCGACACTACGACCCATCGCGCATTTACGCAACAGCGAGTGTTGGCGGAGGTTGGCAGTGGGATGAGGGTTCCGACTATCATGTCAAAGGCGGCGCACGAGGTCTTGACTGGAGCCGTCACCGCCCGCAAACGATGGACGACTTCAGCGTTGACATTGCCACACCACGTAACTTCAAGCCAACGGAATCGCGTCCTGTAAATATAGAACCTTACATCAGCCACGAGCAGGGACAATGGTGTGCATTTCCCGACCTGTCAGAACGCAACCAATATACAGGAGCCTACAAGGCCAAGAACTTTGACATTTTTGCCGACCTGCTTCGTGACAATGGCATGGAGGAGATGGCTGAGCAGTTCCTTATGGCTAGCGGAAAGCTGCAAGTGCTTTGCTATCGGTTTGAGATAGAGCGCCATCTTCGCACTCCACACTACGCTGGGTTCCAATTGCTAGGTCTCAATGACTACAGCGGACAAGGCACAGCTCTTGTGGGACCTCTCAACGTACACTGGCAAAGCAAGGGTTATGTGACACCAGAACAATGGCGCTCGTTTTGTTCCGACATTGTACCGTTGGCCAAGATGGCGCAGTTTGTCTATACTCAAGCTGATACCATAAGCATTGGCACCACGCTTTACAACACTACATCACAAAACATAGGCCGCATCAATTACACATTGTCACATAATGGACAACAGCTGGCTGGCGGTTCTGTTGCTGTAGGTGATGTTATCACCTTTCCAGCTTCTAGCCTTCCAGCACCAGCCAAGCTCCAGCTAACCCTCAGTGCCGACACCGCCAGCAACAGCTATGACCTATGGGTATATCCCTCTGCCCTCCCCTCTTTCACCGATGATGATTTTGCAAGGGCTGGTATCATGGTTACAGATGAACTTGACAGCTTGGCTATTGCCACACTACATGGCGGAGGAAAGGTCCTACTCACAGCTTGTGGAAAGATTAAATACGGCAACGATGTGCGTCATAGTTTCCTGCCAGTGTTTTGGAATACATCGTGGTTCAAGATGAAACCACCACATACCACAGGAGCCTACATTCAAGCCACACACCCTGTGTTTGCCGATTTCCCGACCGATGACTGGCAAGACCTGCAATGGTGGGAACTCACCAACCGTGCACAATGTATCAACCTCAGCGAATTTCCGAGTAGCTATCAACCCATCATACAGCCCATTGACACCTGGCATGTGTCGCGCAAACTAGGCATGATGGTAGAAGTTCAGGTTGAAGGAGGCTCTTTACTGTTGACCACGCTAGACATCAGCAATAATCTGGATGAACGTCCTGTGGCTCGTCAGCTACGCTACTCTCTGCTCCGTTACATGAGTTCAGAGGCTTTCTGGCCTGCTGTTGAGCTACCACTTATGATCTTACAGAACCTCTTCAACAAAGAGGCTCCTCCTGTGCAGTTGTTCACCAACGACTCCCCCGACGAGTTGAAACCTGTCATAAACTAGCGTCAGGCTATGGGAATTAATAGAACCCATCTTATAGATTTGTGACCGTTTTGTTGCACACTTCAAGCCGAACTGCTAACTTTGCGGCACTGAATACATTTCAATTACAATAACTTTTAATCACATCATCTAAATGACTATTCACGATTACAATTTTGCCGGTAAGAAGGCTATTGTCCGCGTTGACTTCAACGTACCTCTCGATGGTAATGGTAATATCACCGACGACACACGTATCCGTGGCGCTCTGCCAACACTGAAGAAGATCCTTGCTGACGGTGGTGCTCTCATCATCATGAGCCACATGGGCAAGCCCAAAGGTAAAGTGAACCCCAAGCTCTCCCTGAAGCAGATTGTTCCGGCTGTGAGTGCAGCTCTCGGCGTTGACGTTCAGTTCGCTCCCGACTGTGCAAAGGCACAGGAGCAGGCAGCTGCTCTGAAGCCAGGTGAGGCTCTGTTGCTGGAGAACCTCCGTTTCTATCCTGAAGAGGAAGGTAAACCCGTAGGTGTTGAGAAAGGCACTCCCGAATACGACGAGGCCAAGAAGGCTATGAAGAAGAGTCAGAAGGCTTTCGCTGAGACACTTGCCAGCTATGCCGACTGCTATGTCATGGATGCCTTTGGTACCGCTCACCGTCGTCATGCTTCTACAGCTGTTATTGCAGACAGCTTTGATAAGGAGAACAAGATGCTGGGTCTGTTGATGGAGAAGGAAGTTCAGGCAGTTGACAACGTGCTGAACAACATCAAGCGTCCATTCGTCGCCATCATGGGTGGCTCAAAGGTCAGCACCAAGATCGGTATCATTGAGAACCTGCTGGGTAAGGTTGATAAGCTCATCCTCTGCGGTGGTATGACTTATACCTTCATGAAGGCACACGGTGGTGAAATTGGCGGCAGCATTGTTGAGCTTGACAAGCTTGATGTTGCTCTCGGTGTTGAGGAGATGGCAAAGAAGAACGGTGTAGAGTTGGTTCTTGCTGAGGACAGCGTATGCTCTACAGGCTATGACTTTGCTAACTTCTGCCAGAAGCCTGGTGCAGATATCAAGACATTCCCCTCCAACGCTATTGAAGCTGGTTGGGACGGCCTCGATGTAGGTCCTAAGAGTCAAGCTAAGTTCGCCAAGGCTATTGAAGGCGCTAAGACTATTCTGTGGAACGGTCCTGCTGGCTGCTTCGAGTGTGACGATTTCGACAAGGGTAGCCGTGCTGTAGGTGAGGCTGTTGCTAAGGCAACTGCTGAGGGTGCATTCTCACTCATCGGTGGTGGCGACAGCGTTGCTTGCGTACACAAGTTCGGTCTTGAGGACAAGGTAAGCTACATCAGCACAGGTGGTGGTGCTCTGCTTGAGGCCATCGAAGGCAAGGTGCTTCCAGGCGTAGCTGCCATCCAGGGCGAATAATGCGCTTAGATTAATACGATAGCATAATGTGGCCATTCGTGTGAAGACGTGCTTCATGCGAATGGCTTTTCTTCAATAAATACTCCAGGGTTCCGATGATGCGTAAGCCCACATATCTCCTAATAATCATTGCTCTCGTAGGCATATTGTGTCAAACAGCATGCCACGATGGCGGTAACACCGTTTCGGATAGCAATGGTGAAGACTCTGTGTTTCACGTGGCTGTAATACCTACTTTGGACTGTTTGCCCGTCTATTATGCCAGACAGTGTGGGCTCTTTGACAGTCTTGGATTACATATCCAGTTACACACATATCAGTCACCGTTGGACGTTGACACATCGCTTCAACGTCATACTGTAGAGCTGGCATACAGCGACCTTTGCCGAGCCATCGTCCTCCAACAAAGCGACAGCATTGATATTCGTGTTGTTGCACGGTTGCACGGTCGGCTCTGTTTGATGAGCGACACGGCAAATGTTCGTGGCGCATCACAGCTCCCCGATCTTAATGGACGTCTGGTTGCAATAGCGCGCTATGGTATTACCGACTATTGGAGCTACCGCGTTACAGAGGCAGCAGGGCTGGATGATGCTGAGATATTCCGTCCCAATGTTGGAGATGTAAGGTTGCGTACCGATATGCTGTGCAATCACACCATAGAGCATGCCCTTCTTCCGGAGCCATACGCAACAGAGGCTCGTTTGCGAGGTTGCATGTGTCTGATGGAAATAGACAGCGTTGCTCCCTTCCTGTCGGCCTTCGTTGCACTCACACCAGTAACCAAGGACAGCGTTCAGAAATCACGCCTGGCTCTTTTCTTTCAAGCCTATGATATGGCTGTGGAGCAAATCAACGAGTCGCTTACAGCACATTCGGGGTCTGCATCCGACAGCTTGGCACAGCTTTTGCATAATGATTATCTTGTGGGTGACACTCTCACAGGGCGCGTTCTACAGCTTCTGTCACAGCTCCAACCTATCAGTCAGCACCAGTCATCCGATGCTGAGACGGCACTTCTTTGGCTGCGCCATCGCGATATGGAGCGAGCAGAGTATCGCATCATAAAACCAAACTATACTTTGAACCATCTCTTTTGGAAGAATGGACTATAAGGCTATACGACAGATACATAAGGAAGCATACGATTCTTTAGGCAAACGTCACATAATCGATTCACTTTCACTTGTAGAGAGTATCTTGCAGGCTGTTGGAGATAGTGGCATGATAGATTGTCTTTACACTCTTCGACAGAACTATGAGGCTCTGCTGCGTTTTGTGACCACCTCCGGCAGGATGCCGCAGGATTGGGATGAGCAGCTACAAAGCATCGGACGTCAACTCATCCAGCTGCTGTGTCAAGCCGAAGCCACGTGGCTTGCTTCTGACCGTAGCTCCGCCATTGGCAGGATGCACTATGTCGTTAGCAGTACTGCTCATCACCACAGTCTCTCCGACCTGCTGTCAACTGTCAACAACGAGAGTGAGAACAGCTCGGCATTCTACGATGCCGTTGACAAAGTGGCAACGCGTATGCTGCTCTTCCCTGTAGATATATCCACCTATGGCGACGAGATTGTCAACAGCCCTTCCGTCTTTGCTCAGGACTTGTATGCTTCAACCCTCACTAGCAGCCTGCTGCTGTGGTTCGACCCTCAGAAGCTCACTCTGCTGCTGCGGCTGAACAGCGTTGCTGTGGTGCTGGCTTCAGAGTCGCCTTCCAACCCTCTATGTCAATCCCTTGCTGCTCGCTGCATCACTGGATTGTATCTCTCCAACCTCTGCTACGAGCCTCTGCTTCAATACTTCCCAGACCTCAAACGCGACATGCAAGCTACGCTCAGTCAGAACAAGGCTGCTGTCAGGCAAGTTTGGACAGCCATTATCAAATCGTCTGTCACACAGAAGGTGAACGAAGAGGTTGACAGCATTCTGCCTGAACTCAAAGAAGCCATTGAACAGCAGCTCAGCATATTGGGTGATGACGAGGATGCTATTCATAAAGCCAGCGAGAACGTTTTTGATGACAAGATGATGGATCGTATGGCTGGTCATGCCCGCAAGATTGACGATTTGCGTCGCGATGGCTTCGACGTGAACTATGTCAGCTCCAGCAACCTCAAACGATTCTCTTTCTTCCACGATGCCGTCCATTGGCTGTACCCGTTTTCTGTCAGTGTGCCGTGGGTGAGCAATGTGCTGCATGATGAGAATGGGCAGCTGGATAAAGCCACTCTGGGTGTGATGCACCACTCCTACTTCTGCGACAGCGACAGCTACAGCTATGTTGCCATGATGGATTATGTCAATCATGGACGCAGCAGCAGTCTCATGCAGAAGATGCGAAAGGAACTCAATGAGATTGGCGATGTGCTGTATGACGAGACCTTCACCCATCCTCCACAGAACTATTATGTTAGCTATGTTCAGAACCTCTACCGCTTCCTCAAGCTTCAGGAGGAAGGAAAGGATCTTCTGAACCCGATTACCTTGCAGGTCGCCAGGCTGGCACGGCATCAATGGCTGGCCGACTGCCTTGATGATGAGACGGTGGTGGATGCGGCACGTGTGTTGACACGTATGGGTCAAGCTTCCGACACGCTCACTCTACTCGACTTCTGGCAGCAGCGTGAAGGCAGCTCTGCCCCACTGCTGATGCAGCTTGGCTATGCCTATATGCAGACCTCTCAATGGACTCAGGCCCTACAGGCTTTCAACCAGTCGCAGCTTCTGGATGACAGCGGTGATGCCACGCATGTGCTGCAAGCCCGCTGCTATCAGGCTCTGGGACAATGGAACAATGCCCTTGGCTGCCTGCTTAAGCACGAATCACAGCACAGCGAGGACCACGCAGCCATACGTGCTGTTGGCAACTGTCTCATACGTCTGCAACGGTGGGATGAAGCTGCACAGCGTTTCTTCAAGCTGGAGTTCCTGGGAAAGACCACGCCCGCTGTTCAGCGTTCCATAGCCTGGTGCTTGTTCCGTCAGGGCAAGCTAGAGAGAGCTGAGAGCTACTACAGGCAGCTCTGTTCGTCCGACCGTCCGCTTTGGGAGGATCAGCTCAACATGGCTCATACGCTTTTGCTGCAATCCCGTTGGGACGAAGCCCTCTCGGCCTATCGCCGCTATATCAGGCTGTTCAACAGTGCCGACCACAGTGCCGACCACAGCAGTTGGAACCAGCATCTGAACGAAGACTACCAGTCGTTCCTTGCCCCTTACATCAACGCCGATATGTGGCTTCTGCTTACAGAAGCGTTATCTGTTGAAGAAATATGAAACGAATACTGTTTGTGTGCCACGGAAATATTTGTAGAAGCCCGATGGCAGAGTTTGTGATGAAGGACTTGGTTGAGAAGGCAGGCTTGTCCAGCCAGTTCTATATTGAGTCGGCAGCCACCTCCACAGAGGAGATTGGCAACGGTGTATATCCTCCGGCGCGCAGGAAGCTTGCTGAGCATGGCATCTCCTGCAATGGCAAGACGGCTCGTCAGCTTACTCGTTCCGACTATCAACGCTTCGACCTGCTCATTGGTATGGATGAATGGAACATCCGCAACATGAACCGTATTTGTGGTGGCGACCCAGATTGCAAGATTCATCTGCTGATGGATTTCACCCCTCGTCCGGGTGAAGTGGCCGACCCTTGGTACACAGGCAATTTTGAAGCCACATGGCAGGATGTGCTGTTAGGATGCCAGTGCCTGCTGAAGAGCCTTAAATGAACATTGGGGGCTATTCCCCTTCGGCAAATTGGCGGAAGTAGCCTATGCACACCTGTTGCCACTCGCGAGCATCCGCGAGCTGTTTATTAAGCTTGTCGCTCACTTCCTGCCAGCGTTGTGCATCTATATGAGGCTTTGCAGAATTCCAGATGCTTACGAAGTCCTCCACCTCGCTGACGCCATGCTGATAGAGGTACTGCATCTCTTCCCAAAGCGTTCTGCCGCTGTTCATGCGGTGTGTCCAGCTGACGTGATGGAACCATAGCAGATATTGTTCGGGACAGGTGTTGACGTTGTCATATATTGTGCAGAACGGTTCGCGATACTGTGCGGTGGCATTAGAGCCTGTACTGCTGCGGTTGAAGCCTACCCCTTCTTTATCGGCTTTGTGGTAGTAAACCGGACACCACTCAAGCGGATACGATGCTATGAAGCCGTCTGGTTCAGGTCCCATGTGATGGTCGAACTTGAAGATGTGGTGCAAACCCAGTGGCATCATATAATCCACACAAGCCTCGCGTGAGCGGAGCATGACGTCCAAGAGTTGAGAACGCATACTCCCCTCTCCGAATGTCTGCCTCAACCACTCTTCCGCAATCTCCCATGATGACAGCGATGGGTTCCAAGCCAACCTTCCGAAGGCATACCAGTTGGCTTGTGCAAAATGGTGGCCGCACCAGTTCTTGTCAAGCCCGATGTTTGCCACGCCAGCCACTCCCTGTAGCTGCGATGGTTCAACAAATGAAAAGAACTCTTTCCACATCGGTGCAAGGAATACCAGATGGTCGCCTTGCCCGAGATACTCCTGCGTGATTTGAAGCTCTGCCATCTGCGGGGTGTTCTTCATCTTGTCGAATATGGGGGCGTATGGCTCTCGCGGCTGGAAGTCGAGCGGACCGTTCTTCGACTGCAGTATGACATTGTCAAGGAACTGTCCATCAAGCCCTGCAAACTCCGAGACAGCTTGCATCACGCGGTCTTCCCCTTTGTGGTTCGCTCCATAGACAAATGAGCGCCACATCACTACTCCCCCGTAAGGCTTCAGAGCCTCTGCCAGCATGTTGGCTCCTTCAGCATGTGTACGTCCATAGTCGAATGGCCCTGGTTGTCCTTCAGAGTTGGCTTTCACGAGAAATCCCCCGAAGTCGGGAATTCGCTTGTAAATCTGCTTCACTTTTCTCTGCCACCACCTGCGCACCTTTGGGTTCATGGGGTCGGCGGTCGGAAGCTCCCCTAAAGCCTTAGGCGTTCCGAAGTTCACGGAAATATAAACGCGGATGTTCCATGGACGCAGAATATCAGCCACCTCCTTTACCTTGTTTATATATTCCTTGGTAAGCATCTTAGGCGAAGCATTGACGTTGTTCAGCACAGTACCGTTGATGCCTATCGATGCATTTGCCATAGCATAGCGTACAATGAGGTCGTGGTCAATAGTCAGCTCATCGTTCCAGAAGATGCTATTGCCTGCATAGCCGCGCTCTACGCTTCCGTCAATGTTGTCCCAATGGTTCAGGATGCGCAGTCGGAAAGTGGGTTCAGAAGAGCCTTTCTCGCCGCGAAGCAGCGCAAAAGCACCGTAGAGCAGTCCTGCTTCTGTCGGTGCGCTTATGCTTACATTGTCGTTGTTTCCGCTAATCACATACCCTTCATTTGATGTAGCGGCAGATGGGTTGATTCTTAACGACACACTCTGACCGCTGTAGAACAATCGCAACATCTCGGCAGCCTTGCAGTCGATGCCGTTTACAGTGGTCCTGCCGAGGGTGTCGTAACGCAGCCACAACCTGCTCCCGTCTTCAGCCTTGCTTATAGCAGCAGATAGGATACATAGCAATAAGATGAATAATTGTTTCATACAGTTACTCTTCTTTTCTGTCTGAGCGGAGGCAAAGGTATATGTATTTTTGTGAACAGGCGAACAAATGTCCGTTTTTATCTATTCTATTAAACATAATAATCCATATCCTTTGCTTTGGTAGCAAAGCGTTTCAAGATATGTTCAAGCGGGTTGGTCCTGGTATTCTTCCTGCGTGATGACTGTACTGTAACCACCTACAAACTGTTCTCCTTCATGGCGGTCGATGCCCGCATAACTGAGGCTGCTGTCTTCGTAACGTTTGAACTTATAGACGGCATCGTTCATCAAGGCTTCGTTGAAGACATTCAGGCTTACCAGTAGGGCAAAATCCTGCTTCGTCAAGCCTGTCACACGCTCGAACAGCATTGGTTCCAATTGTAGGATGACGTCTTTTAACGAATACTCGCGATAGTCGGTCAGATACATAAAGATGGGGATTCGCGTTGCAAACTTCATCAGCTTCTCCTGTATCTGCCTGCGTATGCTCTTGATTTCCTTTTCTGCATCCGACAGTTGTTTCTTCTCTTTCGTTGAGAGTCCGTCTTCGTGTTCCTTGCGCTTCTTCTTGATGGCATCTGTCTTGTTGATGATGGTCTCGATGTCCTGATTCAGCGAGCGGAAGCCCTCAATCTTCATTAGGGCATCCATTGCCTCCTTGTTGTTCATTAAACGCTGGAGTGTGAAGTTATCGACATTCACGAGCAGGGCACTTTCCCATCTTCGGGCCAAGAGTGTAGCTGAAGTATTATTCATCGCCATGTCCAGAACGTCGCTGGCCGAGAGTTGTTTCATCACGCCGTTCTCGTAGCAAAGCACGGGCAGGAACTTGATGAAGTCATCCACACATTTCTCTGGGTTCCCTTCCTCCACATTCAGTTGACAGGAATACTCCGAAATCTTGCGCAAAGCCCTGTTGGGAGCAAAGTCGAAGACGTAGCACACCTTCTTCATTATTTCAACTTGATTGGGATGAAGTCCGTCGCTATTGGTAATTGTCCAAGGTGACTGGACTCGGAAAGCCGACTGGAAGTAAGTCTCTGGCGAAGATGTGTCGCGAAGCATGAAGATGCCCGTCCAAGGTCTAACGGTTACGCCTGTCGTCAGCTTACCGCAGGTCAGGGTTATCGTCTTGCAATGCAGTGGGTCGGGATGTGCCATTGCTTTCTCAACAGGAGGCAAAGCCTGTTGGCCTATTCCTGCCTGAGTTCCTGCGCATACAATCACGCGATAATCGTGGTAGAATGTGTTTTGCAGTTCCTCCAATATGTTCTTCATGGCGAAGCACGATGCCACGTTTGGCAGGAACCAAAGGGTGTGATTCATGTTCGAATACAGGTCGCCGTTCAAGAAAGGCAAGGGAGGCTTCCTGTTCCCGACCTTGAGGTCATTGATGGACGTGGGCAGGTACTGACCTCGCAGCATGTCGAGCCATTTCTGCACCTCGTCGTGGTGCTTGAAGACGGCATTATTGCCTTTCTCTACTGCCTCGAAGAAAGAGTTCAGGTCGAACTCGTCGAACTCTCCTTCTTCTGCCACTCGGGTAATTTCTGCTGGAAGTTGATAGGTCAGTAGTACCATCTTGGGCAGGGAGGCGTAGGGATTGTCGGGCTTGTCGCCCCATTTTTCCTTTTCCCTTTGCTCGTCGGAGTACGTCCAATTGTATATCTGCTCTTCAATAAACTCACCAGATGCGATGGCTCGGAAAGGTGTACCTGAAAGATATAGGTAATGGTTCGAGGTGATTGGTATCAAGTCCTCGTCGAAGTAGTCGGGGTTCTCTATCTCGCCGCCTAAGTCCTCGCTTACGCCGATCAGTTCCTTCGCGTTCTCTCGCCAAGCCCCGTAATGGTACTCGTCGAGTACGATGCAATCCCAGTTAAATTCTCTTGCCCATTCATGTTTCAGCTTCATGCCGCCATTGGCCGTGTTCTTTCCCAAGAAGTCCTGGAACGAACCGAACACCACCAAAGGCCGCTTCTTGTCTGCATGTTCGAACTGATAGTCTATTGTAGCTTCAGAATTACGGGCGATGAACTGCCAGCCCTCGAAATCCACGTGCGTCATCAGGTCCTCTTCCCAAGCCTGGGCAACGGCGGGCTTGAAGGTCAGAACCAAGATGCGTGTCCACCCCATTCGCTTTGCCAGCTGGTAGGTTGTGAAGGTCTTTCCGAAGCGCATCTTGCAGTTCCAAAGAAAGTGAGGTGTGCGACCTTTTTCTTTGGCATAGCTCTTAAAGAACGCTTCTGTCTTATCTACGGCAGCCTTCTGCTCCTGCCGCATACCAAAGGTTTTGTCGCGATGCCAGGCAATGTCCTTGCGTTCCCTTACGGCAACCACCGCTGCCCGTACTTGCTGCGGTGTACAACGATACCATTCACCTTCTATGTTCGGGCAGTCCATCTTCACCAGGGCGCGATGCACATCGTGGTCGAGGAACGAAGTGCCGTCCTGCCGCATTGCACTCTCCTCGACAAGTATCCTGTATGGAGGCTCGCCTGGACGGACGATATTGTATTGTTGGCGTACACGTTCCTGCACACCAATCGTGGTATAACCCACCTTCAGCAGTCCCCTCAGGTTTGGGTCGTACTTGTCTTCGTAGGCATAGATCATCGGAGCCGACTTTGACTTCTTTGGGAAATAGTTCGTTGTCATAATTTTATTTGAATTCTTTTTGTGTTTCGCAAATATTCCCTACTTTTGCACTCAAAGAGAGCAAAAAGGAACATTTATGGAAACCGCGACTTTACAATCAAAGCCTTTTACCCCATTCCAGATTGAGATGCTGGAAATGGTGTCTAGGGTTTCGTCTGAGATGGAGATGCAAGACATTCGTCGTCTTTTTGGCCAGTATTATGCCAAGCGGGCGGAGGATGCCCTTGACCGTCTTTGGGACAAAGGTGTTCTTAACGATGCTGTGATGGAAGAGTGGAAGAACGAACACATGCGCACTCCATACAAGCAGTGATGAACATTGTCCTTGACACCAATTGTTTGCTGATGTCGCTTTCGCGTCGCAGTCCTTATTATCCTGTGTGGCGAGATTTCGTTGATGGGAAATATACCCTTTGCGTCACTAATGAGATTCTTGAAGAATATGAAGAAATCCTCAGCGAGAAAGTCGGAGCTGAGATTGCCTCTAATGTCATTAAAGCCATTCTTGACCTGCCTAATACAAGGATGGTACAAGTTTTCTTTCATTTGCATCTTATAGCTGCCGACCCTGACGACGACAAGTTTGTTGATTGTGCTTTCAAGACTAATGCCCGTTACATTGTAACTCAGGATCATCATTACGATGTGCTCAAGCAAACAGCGTTCCCACACATTGACGTTGTGGGTATTGATGAGTTCATCAAAGTTCTGCGAGGATAATTGCGCCTTGATAATCATCTTCTTTCCTTATTCCATTGGTCTTATCATCGATTCGATGAACTGGATTTCCTCTTCTGTCAGTCCGTACTTCTTGTAGAGTTCTTCATCCGTCCAAGGCTTGCAGAAGTCTTGAAGGGGAACGAACTGATACACAGATTGACCGCAGCCTTGGTCGTTTTTCTTCATGCCAAGCATCGTTCTGAAGAACTTCGTCTTCATATATGACCAACAATTATACATTTCTTGTTCGCTATCGAAACCGCCTACAACAACAAATGTTTCAGTACACAACTCATTAGGCTTTGCAAAAACTGGTGTAACGAAAATTTCACCTAAGATTCCTTCACCTTGATTTCGTGACATAAACAATTTGAACTTATTGAGATCATCCTTTTTCGGTAGTGGATACTTGTTGGAAATATATCTACAACATCTTTTCATCCTTTCGTCTAATCCATATATTACATATCCGTCTTTGATAGGTGACTTGCTTATTGCAGGTAATCCATATTTATCGGGACTTTTGAAGAAGTCTCCTCGCAATCCATAGGGTTTCATTGAAGAAACTATGCTTGAAAAGGACTTTTCTTTCTTTGATGATACCTTTCTAAAGATAGGTATCAAATCATTGTTCCTAATAAAAACGTCACATCCTTGTTCTATCAGTGGACGTTTACTTTTTTTGACTACATCACTACCATAATCATTTATTATTAGGCATAAGGGGGAAGTCTTGTCTCGTTCCCATAGGAAGTAATTAACCCCTCCTTTTATTTCTACGCCAGTAAAGCAAAGTGATGCATCCTTAAAGTCGTGAATAACAGAAAACCTGTTGTCTGCAAGTAAATCCTTCCTAAAATCATCCAAGCCTCTACCTCCAGTCATCCACCTCGAAGGAATAATCATAGTCAAATATTTTGGCATTAGTTTTATTGCTTGTGTCACAAATTTATTATATATTGGTATCGCGCTTGCTTGTGCTCCTCCATCACTTAACTGATACGGTGGATTACCAATTATTACGTCAAAGGTCATATTATTATATAATGTATTAGGTTTGTCTGTGTGAATAAACTCGTAAGCATGAGATTCAAAGTAGCTGCTGCGGTCATAGACTTCTTGCGAGGCTCCGCAGTAGCTGCACTTACCGTTCTGCCAAGTGTGACGAATGTCCTTGAAGCGGATGTTGCCATCAGCATCATCGAAGAGAGAAATGCTATATTTACAGTTGGCATCTTTTGAACAGTAAAGGCTGCGGCGGCTCATCAGCGATGTTAGGCGGGTAATGGCGATGCCATATAGTTGATGGTGCATGATGTGGTCAATGCGTTCCTGCAAGTTGGGAATTTTGTCTGCCAAGCCTTCAATCAGACGTTTGGCTATCTCTCGCAGAAAGACGCCGCTCTTGGTGCAAGGGTCAAGGAACTTTGTCTCGGAGCTTCGGAACAGCTCCTGTGGCAACATGTCGAGCATCTGATTGGCAAGGCTGGGCGGCGTGAACACTTCGTCGTTGCTCAGGTTTGCCAAGCACGACAACACATCGGGATTATAATTCAACTTATTCATAAGCGGAAGAAGAACAAAATCAAGATTACCTAATATCATTTTTGTTTTGACCACGAATTGCACGAATTACACGAATTGGCTACTCCCTTGATAACAAAGGTAAATTCGTGTAATTCGTGCAATTCGTGGTTAGAAATATATCAGGAGACATTTTGGTTGTATTTAAGCATTTTCTGCATCGGGGAGTTTCATGTAGTCAGTCAAAGGATATTCACGTTTGGGCAGAGGCATGAAGACTGGCTCGTCCAAGTCGCTGAAAAGGTTGCCGTATTCGCCTGGTTTGGGCTTGTCGAACTCCACGTTGCGAAGGAGTTCTGCCAATTCAAAGTCGCGCCGTTTCACCTTTCCCTCCATACCGATAAACGTCCATTCGCAAAAAGTAATGGGTGTCCCGTCCTCTTGCAGCATAGTTAAAGCATCACCACAAATGATGTTCTTTGTTAAAAGAAACTTGATGCCTCGTTTCAGTTTGGGCGAAGCATCTGCGGAAAGGTGCTGACGGTAAGTGTCGAGGTATTGCAAAAAGAGTCTTTCCCGACAGTTCTCTACATTATCGGGCAACAGCTCGATGCCATAGATGGAGCTGACGGCCTGTGCCGAGGCAAGGTCATACTCGAAGCGATTATGGGCGAAGCGCCTTTTAACCACTTCCATTTTACGGTTAAGAATTTCCACAAGGAAGTTTCCCGTTCCACAGGCTGGTTCCAGAAATCGGGAGTCTATACGCTCAGTCTCTTCCTTCACCAAGTCGAGCATAGCATTGACCTCCCGCTTGGCGGTATAGACCTCACCGTGGTCTGCTACACGCTGACGCGAAACAACCTGTTTTTCCTGTTCATCGCTCGTTACGTTCATAATTGGTCGGATTTAGCGTGAAACGATAACATTCAAACATAAAGAAAGTGTACCACGTTCCTAATATATGCTTCCCGCTGGTATCCGACCAAAGACCCGTAACAGAGACATATATGGAACGGGTACACCTAATTAAAGGTGTATCCCGATTCCACGAGGCTCTGTTAATGATTCTGGTCGGAATTTACGGGAACCTCTATAGAATATAGATACAACTATCTATTTACCCACGAAAGTCATATCGCCTCCCTGCGCTCAGGGTATTAATTTCATGCTAATGCATGCGTCATGTGTGACGAACAAAGCGATACTTGCCACAAAGATAGATATTATAATGAGAAGGGGGAAAGTAAAAAGGAAAAATCTTTCAATTGCTGATTAATGTGGGTGAGACGCCCGCGCTTCCAGAATTTCACTTTTGTGTAGTATTGTGTAGCCTTTGCTTAAGTGTTTACCATTTTATTACGTTGTATATCAGCGAGCTACGTCTGAATCTGTGTAGCCTTCGACCTATTTGTCAAAACGTCGAGTTGCACATCCTAAATAACCTCAGCAGACAACTTTTGAAACGTCAGCAGGAAACGAATGAAACCTCGGCAGGAAACGAATGAAACCTCGGCAGATAACGAGAGTTTCCTCAGCAGATAACGAGAGAAACGTCAGCAGGAAACTTTTTGAGTGACAAATGACGAATGATAAATGACGAATAAAGGTTGATTAACTGGTTATTGAAACTTTAATTTATGAACGACTATATGAGTAATTCATGTTGAATATGTACTTTTGCATCAGTTATCGTTACTATGAAAAAGATACTGTTGTTTGCGATTGCGTTGCTTTGCATCGCTATTATGGCAGAAGGCAAGGTGAGCCTGCCGCAGCTGTTTCAGTCGGGGATGGTGGTTCAGCGTGGACAGCCTGTTCCTGTGTGGGGAATGGCGGATGCTGGTGAGAGTGTTGAGGTGGAGTTTAGGAACAAGCTGTATGCAGCTACTGCCGATGCGGCTGGGAGGTGGCGTATAGACCTGCCAAAGCAGAAGGCGGGCGGTCCTTACAAGATTGTTGTGGTGGGGCGCGATGCCGATGGTGGTGAGACCTCCCGCATCTCGATAGACGATGTGCTGGTTGGTGACGTGTGGCTCTGTTCGGGACAATCGAACATAGACGTTACTGTGGAGCGTGTCTATCCGCAGTATGGAAGCGTGATTGACGACTATCGGAACGAGAACATAAGGCTGTTTCGGGTGCAAACCGACTTCGACACCCACAGCCCGAAAACGGACATCAAGCCTACCCCCATCAACTGGAAGCCTGTGACGAAGGAGAATGCGTGGCTGTTCTCTGCCGTAGGCTATTTCCTCGGTCGTGAGATGTATGACAGGACAGGGGTGCCGCAGGGCATTATCGTGAACTCACTGGGCGGCTCGCCCATTCAGGCATGGCTTGCTGCCGATACCATCCGCAGGCATTTCCCTGAGCTTTATCAACAGACGGTGTTCTTTCAGGACGATGACATGGTGAGAGCCATACAGCTGGGAAATGCTCTGGCACAGAGCCGCTGGCAGAAGATGCTGGATGACAGCGACCAGGGATTGGCTGAGGGTTTTGCTGCTCGCGACTATGACGATTCTGGGTGGACACCAACACTGGTGTTCATGCAGAACGGCGATGGCAGTCATAGAAGCGTGAACCTGTCTGCTGACCAATGCTACACAGGCTCTTACTGGGTTCGTCAGCATATCTCCATCGATGCTGCCCATGCTGGCCAGCCGGCACGACTGCTAGTCGGAACGCTCTATGATGCCGACCAGACCTATGTGAACGGTTGTCTAGTTGGCTCCACTGGCTATCAGTATCCTCCCCGCCGCTATACCATTCCTGCAGGAGTGCTGGTAGAAGGCGACAATGTTGTCACCGTGAGGTTCATCACCAAGGGTGGCGCGCCCCGCTTCGTGCCGGAGAAACCCTATAAGGTTGTCTTTGAGAGCCAAGAGGAGGTTCCGTTGTCCGACACCTGGCTTGTGCATGAAGGAGCTGTTATGCCAGAGTGTCCCTTGGCAAACACTGGCGGGCAGAACCTGCCTTCCGTGCTGTATAACGCCATGCTCTACCCTCTTGCACCATACGCGCTTTCGGGCGTGGTGTGGTATCAGGGAGAATCCAATACAGGAGATGATAGCTGCAACTATGAGCGATGGCTCACTCAGCTGGTAGGTGGATGGCGGCAGCTGTGGCAGTTGCCCAATCTGCCTTTCGTGGTTGTGCAGCTGGCAAACTACATGTCTCCAAGCAGCTCACCTCAGAACACTGGTTGGACAACGGTTCGCGAGGCTCAGCGGCGCGTGTCGCAGCGGCTGCCAAACGTAGGGCTTGCCGTGACCATCGACCTTGGGGAAACTGTCGATATCCACCCTTTGCGCAAGCGTGAGGTGGCTCAGCGGGTGGCTCTGGGTTTCGACAAGCTGTTGTGGAACCCAGCGGCACAGCTCTATCCCGAGGTGGTACGGGCAAAGACGAATGGCAATGTTGTGGAGCTTACGTTGAACCAGGGCATTAAGGAGGAAGCCTCCCTCTATGAGTTTGAACTGGCAGGTAGCGACGGTTGTTTTGTCAATGCTGAAGCCTGCGGAAGTGGCAGCACCATCACAGTTCGTTCATCGGTTGAAAGGCCTGAACGACTACGTTATGCGTGGAAGAATAACCCATTGAAGGCCAATGTGTTCAACCTGCATGGCTTACCTATGGCTCCAATGGAGATAGAGCTTGAATAGGGGGATGCTTTTCCAGCTGCTTATCTGTGTACGACCTTACGTCGCGAGCCGTCGGAATAGCGGTAGATGTTCAAGCCGTGACGTTTCTGCGACACCCTTCTGCCAGCCAAATCATATATGGCATCAATGCTTCTGCTGTTGTTTACGGCTGAGGGGTCAGTGTCCTTGGCCTTGGTGGCGGTGAAGGTTACGCAGTCACCAGGGGCATACTGCGAAAGGTCCGGCTGTATCTCAGCCCCCTCATAAACGTGTGTAGCACACTCGCCATCTGCGTTCTGGAAAGACATTATCCAGCAGGCATCGTCGTTGGAGGACTTGAGTGAGAGCGGGAACGCGGTGAACCATGAGCCGTCGAACTGTCTGGTGGATAGCGGCGTGTTGCAGATGGTGATAGTGTCTCCGTCCTCTTCGCTGGCAATCTTCAGGGGGATGACATCGCCAAGTGAGAAATAATCGGCCATCTGACGATAGACATACGCGGGACGGTCGCTGATATAGGTCTTGAACTTCTTGACGTAGTTGAGATAATCCTCCATTTCAAGCAGGTCATATATGTAGAGCGTGGGTGCAATCTCGTCGTGAACGTCTTCAAACATCTGGCTGACTATGGGGAGTGCGGCATCCGGTCGGAGAAAGTCGCCGAGGTAGGTGGCATAACGTGCGATGAAGCTGTTGCGGAACTCGGGGAACGACATCATCTTTTCGTAGAGCTGCCTCGACTTGATGACCGTTGTGTCGTTGGCCAGCTCGTATTCCTCGTCGCTGACATTGTCGGTGCCTAGCATGTAGTTGAACATATTCCACGAGGCCCGGTGAGCGGATACGAAGTCCATGTCTTTGAGTATCCACTTCCACTTATGTCCTTCACCCTTTTCGCGCCACATGGAAACATTGTTCTGTGGGAAATCAGTATTGGAGCCGTAGCACTCGGCGATGAAGGCATTCATGAAGTTGTCGATGTTGATGCTCGAAGCCAGTTCGTCGTAGGTGGCGTCACTTCGACGGTAGAGCGAGTAAAGGTCGTTGAAGTAGGGAGTGCTTTCTATGCTCCTCTTGTAGTTCCGTGAAGTCGCTATTTCCACATCGTCGGCGTCTATGTCGTAGTTGCTTTCCACATAGTTCTCGTTGGAACGCTCGCGCAGTTCAAATATGCCCATGTAGGTGCCGTTGATGTAAACTATCGCGGGTTCGTAGGCTTGCCAGTCGATGTCATGGAGGTTGGTTCCAAAGAAACGCTGCACCACGGCGTCGTAGATGCGTGCTGCGTTGCAGTTGTTGCCGCCATTCCTGAGCATGAATGACTTGACGCTGTTGACCTGGGGTTTGTCGTGCCACAGCTGGCCCTTGAACTTCTTCTTTCCGAAGCGGTTCTTGGCATAGCACTTGATGCTCTTCTGGGGCATCTCCCTGGACAATACACCACCGACGGCCATTTCTCCGCACTGGTTGAACAGGGTTGTACCATCCTGAGTGTTGAAGTATTCGAAGTTGGCAGGACGCCGCCAGTTGTAGTAGAAGTTGGGTTTCCCCTTGGTGATATAGTCGGAAAAGATGCCTTTCTCGAAGCTGAAGAGGTATATGCTGTCTGTGGCGATGCTGACGATGGGTAGGTCTGTCGCTCTGGGATGGAAGATGTAGGAGTGGGTTGTGGAGCGTGAGGGGAGCATCTGGCTGGACAGCAGTTTGGCGCGAACAACGATGCTTCTGTCAATATTGATGGTGAAGTGCGTAGCGCGGTCCGACTCCCATGTAGGTTCGCTGCCGTCTGTGGTGAGGTAGATGCGGGTGTCTGTGGGGACGCCTTCGGGCATGGTGATGGTGAGGGTTTCGGGTCCGTTTGTCATGAGGTGTCCTTCGACGGAGAAGAGGGGCGGGGGTAGCACCTCGCTGCTACCAGTGCCAGTGTTCGGCTGCCCGGGTGTGGGAGTCAGTTCATATTGCCAATCGTTGCCGCCGTCTGTTATCCGTCCCATGGCAATGTTTGGTGCAGGCATCTTTGGGTAGCAAATGGAATCGACGATCTGTCCCTTGCTGTTGAATAGGTACAAGCTGCCTTCGGAAGCCTCAAGGTTGAAGTTGTAGTGACGTGCCTTGCCAGTGGTCTTGTCGCAATAGAGAAGCAGGTGCTGTCCCGACTCTAGGTTGATGCTGGATGAAGAGAGTTGCTGGGCATCAGCGAACACATTTGTGGCACCGATACGATATTTGCCAATTTGCAGGTTGCTGCTGCCGCCGTTGTAGAGTTCCACCCATGAGTCGGGAAAATCATGGTCAACGATCAGGAAATCCACATTCGACTGCATCAGCTCATTGATCACGATCCCACCTTGTGCTGCAACATGTGTGCAGTACAGCATGGCAACGAAGAGAAAACAGAATCGGAACAAATACATTTTGTGGGCAGCAAAGGTAGTAATTATTGTAGAGTTTGACAATCGAAAGAAGATTTTTGCCTACTTTTGTACGCATGTACGCAATTTAACTCAAGTTTCGGATGTTGGAAGTTAAAGAAGTTAAAGAAGTTAAGTGACCTTCGGTCACGGAAGTTAAAGGATAATACTTCTGCTATTGGTTATACAAGCTTGCAAAACATACGTCCTTTCGCTCAACCTCTGGTCGCTTCATACTTGAAGAACTTCTTTAACTTCCGCCGCGAAGCGGCATAACTTCTTTAACTTCCAAGCAAGCGAGCTTGCGAAAGTTGAAAATTTAACTTCAAACTCCACAACGATGAAAACAATCCAATTAGCATTTGCAACGCTGCTGACATTCTCAGCATGCTGTACAGACAAGCCCTCGGCAGCCGTTGCCGCAGAGCAACCAAGGACAGAACTCACAGCGGACAGCATCATCAAGCTCACAGAGCCAGACAAGACACTAGATGTCACGCTGATGCAGGCGCTCAGCAATCGAAAGTCACAGCGTGAGTTTTCCGACCGGCAACTCTCGCTTGAGGAGCTGTCAACGCTGCTTTGGGCGGCCAACGGAGTCAATCGGGATGACGGGAAGCGCACGGCTCCCTCTGCTGTGAACGCACAGGACATCGACATCTATGTATGCATGGCTTCTGGTGCCTACCTCTATGATGCCAAGCAGAGCCAGCTGACACGCATCACCACGGATGACCTGCGTCCCGCCGTTTGCTCCTTTCAACAGATGGACGCACCCGTGTTCCTCGTACTCGTGGCCGACCTGTCACGTTATCCTGAAGGTATAGCCTCTCAGCGTCAAGAGGCTGAGTCATTGGCTACTATGGATGCTGGATATGTCTCAGCCAATATAGGACTCTACTGTGCGGCAGCAGGCCTTGCAACTGTGCCTCGCGCATCAATGGACAAGGAAGCCTTGACTCAGGCGCTCAGCCTGACAGAGAGTCAGGTGCTGATACTTAACAACCCCGTTGGATTTTCCAAGTAACTTGACTTTCGCAAGCTCCGCTTGCTAGGGGAAGTTATAGGAAGTTAAAGAAGTTATGCCGCTTCGCGGCGGAAGTTATAGGAAGTCAAAGGACGAATGTTTTGCAGGCTGATATAACCAATGACAGAAGTGTTGTCCTCTCGCTCGACCTTTGGTCGCTTCATACTTGAAGAACTTCCTTGACTTCCTACATGCGAAACTTGAGCCAAATAACATATAATAACTACGATGAAAATCAGATTAGAGCAGCCACAAGACTATAGCGAGGTGGAAAGCCTTACTCGCGAGGCATTCTGGAACGTATATCGTCCTGGATGTACAGAGCATTACGTACTCAACCAGTATAGAACCAATCCCGACTTCATCCCAGAGCTGGATTTTGTGATGGAGGAAGACGGGAAAATCATAGGTCATGTGATGTTCTCAAAAGCAGAGATCGTTCTTGACGATGGCACCCCCTTCACCTCATGGACATTCGGTCCCATCAGCATCCACCCCGACTACAAGCGCAAGGGCTATGGGTTGAAGCTGCTACAGTATGCGTTGGAGAAAGCCAGGGCGATGGGTATTGGACTGCTGCAGATGGAGGGGAATATCGAGTTCTACCGTCATGCAGGCTTCGATTTGGCAAGCAAGTTGAACATCCACTACCATGCAGAGCCGCGAGAGTCGGAAGTGCCGTATTTCCTGGCTCTGGAACTTATTCCCGGCTATTGGGGCAACCGCGAGGGAACCTATTGCCCACCAAAGGGCTACTTAGTGGCCGAAGAGAACCCCGAAGCTTTTGAGGCATACGAAGCCACGTTCCCCCAAAAGGAAAAGGCATTCCAAGAGGGACAGCTGCCTCAGTTCTGCCAGAGCTGCGGCATGCCGCTCACAAAGAATGAAGATTGCGGCACCAATGCCGACGGAAGCACTAACTATGACTATTGCCTGTATTGCTATAAGGATGGCAAGTTCCTGCAGGATTGCACAATGGACGAGATGATAGAGCATTGCTCGCAGTTTGTGGACGAAGTCAACAAGAACATGCCCAAGCCCATGACCAAGGAAGAGTACAAGCAGATGATGCGCAGCTTCTTCCCGATGCTCAAGAGGTGGAAACAATGAAGGCTATCCTAGCCATAGATTCGTTTAAGGGCTGCCTGAACCAGGCAGAAGCCAATCAGGCAGCAGCAGAGGGCGTCAGGAGTGTTTATCCCAATGCTGAGGTCGTGCAGCTGCCTGTCAGCGACGGCGGCGAGGGCTTCCTTGACGCCTTTCATGCAGCCATTGGCGGAAAGCTGGTGGAGGTCGCGGTCTGCGACCCCCTGATGCGCCCCATTACCGCAAAATACCTCCTGCACCGCACAACAGCCGTCATAGAAATGGCACAAGCCAGTGGACTTACATTGCTCACCCCCGACCAGCGCAACCCACTCTTGACAACGAGCTACGGCACCGGACAGTTGGTCATGGACGCTGTAAGTAAGGGAGCCAGACACGTCATCGTCGGACTTGGCGGCAGTGCCACCAGCGATGCGGGCATGGGGATGCTGGAGGCCATTCATCAGTCAGCAGTCACCATCCCAAAGGACGTGCGCTTCACCATAGCTACCGATGTCACGAACCCCCTTTGCGGCGTGAACGGTGCCGCTCACGTCTTTGCCCCTCAGAAAGGAGCAACACCTGAAGCCGTACTCGCTTTGGACGAGCGCGCAAGAGCCTTTGCTGCACATTCGGCACAACTCCTTGGCTACGACCGTTCCCAGATGCCAGGTGCAGGAGCCGCAGGAGGCTTGGGATACGCCTTTATGCAGTACCTCGATGCTCAATGCAAGTCCGGCATAGACCTATTGCTTGAAACCCTAAGGTTCGATCAGCTCGTCAACGACGCTGACATCATCATCACCGGCGAAGGCTCCGCAGACCTACAGACACTCATGGGCAAGGTGCCAACAGGCATCCTCAGGCACGCAGGCCGTGTACCCGTGTGTCTGATAGCCGGGCAGGTCAGTAACCGCGAGGATTTGTTGAAGGCAGGCTTCTCATCCGTCGAGTGCATCCACCCACAGGGCATCACCCCCCAAGACGCCATGCGTAAAGACATCGCAATGCAGCATATCACCAATAAAGTACGTGAAATAATAATCTCACGCAAGCTCCGCTTGCTTGGAAGTTAAAGAAGTTAAGGAAGTTATGTGACCTTCGGTCACGGAAGTTAAGGAAGTTAAAGAAGTTATGTGACCTTCGGTCACGGAAGTTAAAGGACAATACTTCTGCTATTGGTTATACAAGCTTGCAAAACATACGTCCTTTAACTTCTTTAACTTCCGCCGCGAAGCGGCATAACTTCTTTTACTTCCAACATCCGAAACTTGAGATAATTATCCAATGAAAAACTATACAGATCTGTTCATCGACTTCGATGACACCCTCTACGACACCCACGGCAATGCCGTCATAGCACTCAGTGAGACCTTCGAGGTGTTCCACCTTGAACGCTATTTCCCCGACCCACAAGTCTTCTACGACGCCTATTGGCAGGCAAACATCGACCTCTGGACACGTTACTCCAAGGGGGAGATAACCAGGGATTACCTGATTGTTGAACGCTTCCGCCGCCCATTAAGCGCAGCCAGCGACCTTGACATCACAGAGCGGTACTGCCTTGAGATGAGCGACAGGTTCCTTGACTTCTGCTCATCCAAGCCCGGAGTCATAGAAGGCGCACACCAACTGATGGCTCACCTCAAGGCAAAAGGCTACAGGATGCACATGACCAGCAACGGCTTCCATGAGGTGCAGTACAAGAAACTGGAAGCATGTCGCCTGCGTGACTATTTCAGTACCATCATCCTCAGTGAAGACGCAGGCAGCAACAAGCCCTCACCCCAGTTCTTCGATTATGCCTTCAAACAGTCGGGAGCCAGACGCGAAACCACCCTCATGATTGGCGATAACCCACAAACAGATATCATGGGCGCACTCTCCTACGGTATTGACGCCATGCTCTTCAACCGCTGGGACGTTGACCCAGACATTTTCCCACAGCCACCAACATTCATAGTGAACAATCTCATAGATATAACGACAATCCTATGATACACAACATCCTCGCCTCATTGCTGTTGTTGCTGCCTGCTATTGTATGGGCTGACGTGGCATACACCGACTCTCACATCCGCATCACGGTGATTGATGCCGGCACGTTCCGTCTGGAATATGCGCCAGATGGCCAGTTTGTTAACAATAAGAGTTTCGTGGCTGTAGTGCGCGACTACCCCTTTGATGCCTACACCGTCAATGAGACTTCTAAGACCGTGACGCTGCATACCGACAAACTTAAACTTGTCTATAGGAAAAGCCAAGGCGGTTTCACAGCCGATAACCTCACAATCAGCAGCACATCGCTGAAGCCGTATTCCTCCAATGGAAAGGAACAGGGCTTCACCTGGAAACCAGGTATGCAGCAGCAGGGAAACCTGAAAGGCACATATCGCACACTCGATGGCTACAATGGTGACCATCGCAACAATGGCTCACCTATCCCCTTGGAGGACGGCCTGCTCTCTACCGACGGATGGACACTGCTGGATGACTCACAGGGTTTACTCTTCGATGGCGACACAGAATGGGATTGGGTGCAGGAGAGGCATAGTGCCGAGGGCGCACAGGATTGGTACTTTATCGGTTACGGTCACGATTACAAGGCAGCTCTCCAAAGTTTCACCCGCTTCGCTGGCCGCGTTCCGATGCCGCCGCGCTATGCTTTTGGCTATTGGTGGAGTCGCTACTGGAGCTACAGCGACCAGGACTTCCGAAACCTGGTGCGATGGTTCGCAGAGAACGACATCCCGCTGGATGTCCTCGTCATCGATATGGATTGGCACCCCATCAGCGAGCAGGCAGGGGGCGGATGGACAGGATGGGATTGGAACGAGAACCTCTTCCCCGACTACCGACAGTTCCTCCACTTCCTCGACGAACAGGGCATCAACGCTACGATGAACCTGCATCCTGCCGACGGTGTGCGCCCATACGAGAAGAAGTACGCTGAGTTTGCACAGCGCATGGGTGGTACCGATGGCAAGGCTGTTCAATGGTTGGGGAGCGACAAGAGGATGGTCAAGGCTCTGTTCGAGACCTACCTGCATCCCTATATGGACGATGGTGTTGACTTCTGGTGGCTCGACTGGCAACAGTGGCTCAACGACAAGCAGATAGAAGGATTGAGCAATACATGGTGGTGCAACTACCTGTTCTTTAGCGATATGCAGCGCCAGCACGACAAGCGTCCCATGCTCTATCACCGATGGGGAGGATTGGGTAACCACCGCTATCAAGTGGGTTTCTCGGGCGACAGCTACATAACATGGGAGAGCCTTGCCTTCCTACCCTACTTCAACAGCACAGCCTCAAACGTTCTCTACGGCTACTGGAGCCATGACATAGGCGGGCATCAGAGCCTCAAGTGGGGCTCACCTGTTCCTACAGAGCTATATACCCGTGCCATGCAGATGGGACAATACCTGCCTATCTTGCGCACCCATTCCACCAAAGACCCAGCTCTCAACAAGGAACCGTGGGCCTTTGACCACGCCACGAAAAGTCGTCTTAAGCGTGTAATAGACGGACGATATGCCCTCGTACCATATATCTATACCATGGCACGCGAGAACTACGAGACAGGTATCTCGCTTTGCCGCCCTCTTTACTACGACTATCCCATGCAGCAGGAAGCCTACGACTTCCGCAGTCAGTATATGTTCGGCAACGACATGATGATTGCACCCATCGTGGAACCCCTCAATCAGGAGGATGGCAGCGTTCACATGAAAGTGTGGCTCCCCGAAGGACAATGGCTGGAATATGAAACAGGTACGATGTTGCAGGGCGGTCAAACTCTTGAACGCGCTTTCACCATCGATGAGTATCCTGTCTATGTCAAGGCAGGCAGCATACTGCCCTATTATGGCAAGCTCCGAAACCTCAGCGGGACAGAGCAGGAATTCTTCGTGCGCATCTTCCCTGGCGGACAGAGCGGCAGCTTCGATCTTTATGAGGACAACGGCAACGACTGCGACTACGCCACGCAGTATGCCACCACCACCCTCAGCTACAAGCGCGAAGGCAATAGCTTGACAGTCAATATTGCCCCACGCAAGGGTAGCTATCCGCAGATGCCTTCCAACCGCCATTTCCACCTCGCCTTGCCATGCGCCTTGGCACCATCATCCATTCGGATAGACGGACAGGACGTAGCCTTCACCTACGACGGCTATGCATTGGAGACACAAGCCGATTTGGGCATGCTCAACTGTTCGCTGGGTCATGTCATCGAGGTGGAATACCGTGATGCCCACTATGCGGTAGCCGACGGAACGAAAGCACGTATGGCCCACATCACCACCATCGTTGCCAACTACAAGCTGCAGAATGCAGGCATGGTATATACAGATGCCGTCGGCTACCTTGAGGCAACACCGTTGCGACTGACCTACTTCCCCAACCAACAGGCACAGACGCTGAAGCAGTTCAACGCTTATTATGCCGACCTTACAAACGTACTCAAAGAGCAGATGGGCGACCATCCGCAGTTAAGTTGGCATCCAGCCGGTAATCGGCTGAAGAGCGCATTTGCTGAACAGGTCAACCCTGCCGCACCGTTGCCAGAGTACCCTCGTCCAATTCTGACACGTAGCGAATGGCAGAATCTCAACGGTCTCTGGAACTATGCCATTGCCAGTGAAGACGCCCTATGTCCCGATGATTTCGACGGGCAGATACTCGTGCCTTATCCCTTGGAGTCAAGTCTATCGGGTGTTCAGCGCAGGTTGCAACGAGACCAGGTGTTATGGTACGAGCGCACATTCAGCGTTCCCAAGTCGTGGCAGGGACGTGATGTCCTCCTTCATTTCGGAGCCATCGACCATGAAGCCATCGTCTATGTTAACGGTCGCCGCGTGGCCTCACACGTGGGCGGCTACACCGCTTTCTCAGCCAACATCACTTCAGCACTTCATGATGGTGACAACCGCCTTACCGTCCGCGTCATCGATCATACCGACGACCGCCAGCAGCCAGTAGGCAAGCAACGACTCAATCCGGGCGGCAATGGCAGCATCTGGTACACCAGTGTCTCAGGCATCTGGCAGACGGTATGGATGGAACCAGTAGCCAAGCAGCATATCGCAGACATCCGCACCACCCCCGAACTCGATGCCTCACGCTTCGCCATAGATGTCAAGACCGTAGCCACCAATCCCTCTACCGACAACGTAGAGGTCACACTCACCGATGGCGGCAGCGTGGTGGCTCAAGGCAGCGCTCCTGCCGGACAAACTGTCTTCCTCACTCTGAAGGCTCCCAAGCTCTGGACACCCGACAGCCCCCACCGCTATCAGATGTCTGTAAGGCTCATGAGCAACGGAGAGCAGCTCGACCAGGTCGGCAGCTATGCCGCCATGCGCAAGGTCAGCGTCGCCAGGCAAGACGATGGCGTCTGGCGCCTCCAGCTGAACAATAACAACCTGTTCCACTTTGGCCCTCTCGACCAAGGCTATTGGCCCGACGGACTTTACACAGCTCCTACCGACGAAGCCCTCCGTTTTGACATCCAGAAGACCAAGAACTGGGGTTTCAACATGATTCGCAAGCACATGAAAGTGGAGCCTGCCCGCTGGTACTACTACTGCGACTCCATCGGCATACTTGTTTGGCAGGACATGCCTTCCATCTGCCGTTCCGACCAGTACTGGGATTCACGCGGTTGGAACCGACAAGCAGACGGCGGACATGCAGCCAGTGTCGAAGCCAACTACTTCCACGAATGGGGTGAGATTATCAATGAGCTTTATTCTTATCCCAGCATTGTAGTTTGGACACCATTCAACGAAGCATGGGGGCAGTTCAAGACCCAGGAGGTTGTAGAATTCACCCGTCATCAAGACCCCTCCCGTCTCATTAATCCTGCCAGTGGCGGCAATCACTACCATGCAGGCGACTTCCTCGACCTGCACGACTATGCACGTCCGCCACAGCTTTACCTCAACGATGTCACACGTCCTGTCGTTCTCGGTGAGTATGGTGGGCTTGGTCGGCATATTGAGGGTCACCGTTGGGTTGAGAGCGATGCCACCACATACGTCAATTTCAAGGATGCCAGCGAGCTTACCGACTCATACGTTGAGCAGGGTGAAGCCGTTCTGCGAATGGCTAAGGGAATACAGCTGCAAGACGGAACTACTGCAGCATTCTCCGCTGCAGTCTATACTCAGACAACCGATGTGGAGACAGAAGTCAACGGCCTCATGACCTACGACCGTAAAGTGATGAAAATGGACGAAGCCCGCATCCGTGCCATCAACATCGCCATCTCCCACTGCCTCGATAAATAAGTCCCACCGCAGTCCACTATGCAGATTATCCACATAAATAACCGGAAACAAAGAGACCCTTCATAATAATGCTGCATCAATTACAGACTTGCCATCAGGATTTCCTTGATGTCCTGCTCTGTCAGGGGAGCGTAGGCATTCTCCAGACCTTCGTTCGCGGCTATGTGGTGAGCCATCTCGTCGATGCGGCTGTCGTCGATACCCACCTCACGCAGATGCATGGGGATGTTGATGCTCTCGAAGAAACGGTAGGTAGCGTCGATGGCCTTCTCGGCAATCTCCTGCTGGGGCAGAGAGGCGTCGATGCCGAAGACATTGATGCCGTACTTTACGAAGCGGGGCAGCGTACGCTCGCTAAGGATATGGCGCATCCAACGCGGAGTGATAATAGCCAGACCTTCGCCGTGGGTGATGTCGTAGTAGGCAGAAAGGGCGTGCTCGATGCCGTGACAGGGCCAACCTGACTGGCTGTTGCCGAGGGCCAGAATGCCGTTGCAACCGTAGGTGCAAGCCAGCATCATCTCGGCACGGGCGGTATAGTCCTCGGGGTTCTCCAGACACTTGCGACCATTCTCCATCAGGCTGCGCAGCATCGACTCACAGAAACCGTCGTTCAGTAGTGTGGCGTCTTCCACGAAGTACTGCTCCATCGTGTGGTTCATCGCGTCGGCAATGCCTGCGGCGGTCTGCTTCTTCGACACACTGAAGGTATAGACGGGGTCGAGAATCGATACGGCAGGGAACAGATGGGGGTCGAGATAACCGATTTTGTCGTT